>CAMVHR010000032.1 GCA_947167345.1 uncultured Treponema sp. | reverse complement strand
CTGCCTTAGAAAGGAAGCCATTGAATCAAAGCGTCAGTCTTGGAAAAACGCTACAGAAAACGGATTTAAAGTAGGAACTTATGAGGAACTGCTTCCTACAGCAGATGTTGTTGGAAACCTTACTCCAGACAAGCAGCACCATGAAGTTGTTACAAACCTCATGAAATACATGAAAAAGGGTTCTGCCCTGTGGTACAGCCACGGATTCAACATGATTGAAGAAGGCGAAGAAATTCGCGATGACATTACTGTATTCCTTATGGCTCCAAAAGGACCAGGAACAGAAGTTCGTAACGAATATCTCCGTGGATTCGGTGTTCCAGAACTTATTGCAGTTCACCCTGCACACGACCCAGAAGGACGCGGAATGGCTCTGGCAAAGGCTCTTGCATGTGCAGAGCGTGGAGAAACAGCTGGTGTTCTTGAAAGCTCATTCATTGCAGAAGTAAAGTCAGACCTCATGGGCGAGCAGACAATTCTCTGTGGACTTCTTCAGGCAGGAACAATTCTTTCTTATGACAAAATGGTTCAGAGCGGAATTAAGCCTGGCTATGCAGTAAAACTTCTTATGCACGGTTGGAACGTAATTTCGGAAGCTCTTAAATGGGGTGGCGTAACAAACATGATGGATCGCCTTTCTAACCCAGCAAAGATTCGTGCAAACGAATTGAGCAAAGAACTCAAGAAGATTATGACACCATTGTTCCAGAAGCACATGGACGACATCATTTCTGGAGAATTCAGTTCAACAATGATGAAAGACTGGGCAAATGGAGACAAAAATCTTCATGAGTGGCGTGAAAGCTATGCAAAGATTCCTTTTGAAGTAGAAGAAGAAACATCTGAAGAAATTACAGAACAGGAATATTTTGACAAGGGCATTCTTCTTGTTGCTTTCATAAAGGCTGGTTGTGAACTTGCTTTCGAAACAATGGTAAGCACAGGCATTAAGCCAGAAAGTGCATACTATGAATCATTGCATGAAGTTCCTCTTATTGCAAACCTTATTGACCGCCGCCGTCTGTATGAAATGAACAAAGTTATTTCTGATACAGCAGAATACGGATGTTACCTGTTTGCACGTGCATGTGTTCCTCTCCTTCAGAAAGAATTCATGGACAAAGTTACAACACAGGACATTGGTAAGGGACTTGATGTAAAGACAAATGCCGTACCAAATACAGTACTTGTTCAGGTTAACGATGAAATCCGTAACCATCCAATTGAATCAGTGGGAAAGAAACTCCGTGCTTACATGACAAGCATGAAGCCTATTGATGCAACAAAATAAATCGGCATTACGCTGACAAAAAAAGGCAGCTTTGAGTTATTCAAAGCTGCCTTTTTTATTTAATAAAATAAAAAGCTATTAACGGTACTCTTTGTCGTAATATCCTACAGGAACATAAGCTCCTGGACGCATTCTTGAAAATGTTGTATACATGTTGTCCCGATACTCTGAATTAATGACGCGGATTGTATAGATTCCAGAATCATAATCAGCATCTATCGTATTAATATAGAAGACATAACTGCCTTCTGTCGTTTCAACATCATATACTTGGAACAAAGGTGAAAACATCACATCATCTACATAAGCGGTATCGCGAACAATACTCTTAGCTTCACAGGAAACTACATCACCTTTTACAAAATTAAAGACATCCTGCATTTCCTGACTTTTATTTACCCATTTAGAAGATGCAACCTTGCAGAATTTCTGAGACAAAGCTTTTTCATCCCTGTTCTTTATGCATTCAAGAATAGAATTCATTTCGTTTCTTGATTTTTCGGCATCATCATCTTTTGTTGTAGGAATAAAGATTCCAGGTGTAAACTTAAAGTCATACACATTATCACGCTCATTCATCATTTCTACAACACCATTATCAAGACGATAATCCATTGGCTCGGTCATGGTTTCAATGTCATTTACCTTGTAAAATCTCATGGATATAATACCAATGTCATCAAGCTCCACTTCGTTCCGTTTGTAGCACATGATAAACATTTCGTATTCAGCTTTATCCGTCTTTATTGTGTAATATCCTTTACAGGTTGTCTTGTGACTCAATCCCATGCCGGTATTCGATTCACTTGAAAAACCTAGTTCACCCCAGTAAAGGAATTCTCCTTCATACAGAGAAAAAACGTAGTCAATCTGATCTTGCAAATCTGGAGTATGCTTTAACGTATTTAATGAAAAAGCACTTCGCATTGTACGCTTTCGGTCACGGACAAGAGCTTTTACAACACGCTTCGCATAATAGCTGGCAGATGATTCTGCACTGTTAGGCGAAAACATACGGTAAAAATCACTGGACAGCATACTTTTCTGCCCCTGCCCATCACCATGCATCCACAATGGAATTGCAAATACATGAGAACAACACATAACAAAAACTAAACAAAACAGAACTGATCTTAGTACATTTTTCATATTAGTCCGAACCTTTAAATGTTTTCATTTTAATATCGGTATTATTTTTTTTTATTAAAGAGATTTATCAATAATTTGTAAAAATATTTTAATTTGTACCGATTGAGATAAAAACACCTTGATTGACCAATTCACATCTTTTTGATATAGTGTCTATGTCTTTCGCCAACTTAGCTCACCTGGTAGAGCAGCGCCCTCGTAACGCGCAGGTACTCGGTTCAAGTCCGGGAGTTGGCTATTTGTGCAAATCGTTATGTTATAATACTTTGTACACACTACACCCTACAACGGGATAGCGATATTAAGGCTTTAAAACAAAACTGTTACATGTTTTGTGACATGGCAAACCCAATAGCAGTTTAGGGGCGTTAATATGGCTAATGATTACCCTTTTTCACTTCTAAAACGCAAAGACAGCAATTTCTATTATGTTCGCTTCCGTAATGAAATAACAGGAACTTGTTTACCAGCAAGAAGCACAAAAGAGACCGACCGGAAGCAAACAAGACGTACAGGCATTTGATTATCTGCTTAATTTTTGGACATGGGAAAAATCAGAATACATAAAAGAAAAATTAAGACAAAACCACAGCATAGGAAAACGGCATGTTTCCAAAATGTACGGGGCTATCAAAAACCATTGGAAAGACATTGTAAAAGACAAATCATTGTGTGAAATCTCAAAGCAGGATATAAAAAAGCTTATAGCAAATCTTGCAGAAACGCCTATTTCATACAAAGCAAAAAATGACATAATCCGGGCTGGCACAACGGCTATTCGGTGGGCTTAGCTTAAACAGACGTTGGCTAGATGAATTGCACCGTACATTGCAAGCTATAGGCATGGAAGCCCAAACCGCTAAAAAGTATTGCTTGAACACTATGCAAGTCATGTTTTGAGCGGTGATCAGCTGCAACTACAGCAAGCACAGGTGCAAACGTTCGGGGCACATCAACAATTACAAGACAAACCTATAAAATCATGCTATACTTTACATAGACCGACTTACACTATGAGAGGTGCCCACATGATTAGCATACCAGCATACTTTGACGGAAACGCAGTAAAAACGCTAGAAACTTACCCATTTGAGAAAAACCAGCGGCTTATAATCACGATACTAGACGATACAACAGCATGGGCAAATGAAAAACAAGACACTGACAGGCGGCTTTCCTTGCTTGACGGCTTGCAGAAATACAGGGGGCGTTTATCCAGTGACTTTGACGCTGAAAAAGAACATCCAGAAGAACATTTAATAAAATCTTTACGAGGATGTCTTTCAGAAAGTGCAAGCCCAGAACTTATAGAAACCGAAAAAGACGCATGGGCAACAGCAGCGAGGGAAAAGCATGGTATACGCTGATGCAAATATTTTCTTGCGCTTTATATTAAACGATAATCAAGAAATGGCAGATTTTGCAGAGCAACTTTTAACTACACAGAAAGTATATATGCTGCATGAAGTCCTTGCAGAAGTAGTTTATGTGCTACATGGTGTTTATAAAAATAAAAGAGTCGTAATAGCCGAAAAACTCATATCTTTGCTCGAATATGTTGAAACCGATGATAAAGAGACAATAAAACAAGCACTGTTGATATATGCAGAAACAAGCCTTGATTTTGTAGATTGCATATTGATTGCATACGGAAAAACTAAAAACGTACAAATAGCGACTTTTGACAAGAAATTAAAAAACAAACTTGTTGATAGAAATTAACAATCACTTGTTTAGAACAACCGACTCACACAACAAGCGGTTAATAAATGACATTTGATGAAATAAAGAAAAAGTATGAAAAAAAGGAACTGACCGCAAAAGAAACCATAGAACAACTTTTAAAACGAGAAAAAGAAATAGAAAAATTTGAATTAATAGCAGAACTAGACAATTGCGAAATATATAGACTGCAACAAGACTGTTCAAACAAAGTTTCACAACCCACTTTTTCACCTACCGAAAATATAGGAATAACGCTCTATCCATAATTTAAAGAAGACTATCAAATATTAATCGACAATGGCTATATGCAGAAATCTAAAAACGGCATACATTTACACTGGCTTAAAAGTAAGCAATGCTTAGCAGAATATTTTGGATTCTTGCATAAAGAAAGCCGGAAAGAAATTAAAATCAAGTGGCAACCGATCAATGAACTTTTTAATGAAGAAAAATTAAATCAATCTTATTCACGCAATGACAATACATATAAAAAAGAATCAAAAGACTTTACGAAATTAAAAGAAATCCTTAAACTGAAATAAATCACTATTTTGTAAATTTTATCACCAAATTATCAAATATATATTTCAAAGCACATTAAATACAATTAAGTCATACAAAAGCACAAAGGACGTCTTGAAAGCTTATTGTATGACTTTTCTTTTTTGAAAGAGTATCACAGCGTAAAAAAATGGACGTTCAATTTTTTAAGCATGGAGAAATGACCATGAACAATTTTTCAAATGAAAATCATGATTTTGAGGAGTTGGCTATTTCTTTTCGGCTTCAAGATTAGCATAATAAGAATCGACAGTACGCTTCATATCCATGATGTTTGAAACAATCATGTATTTATCATAGATGGCAACCTTATTTTTAGATGCAAACTTATTCAATTCATCACGAGCTTCATTCACAGAAATAACAGCCCAGTCTGCAACATCGCTTACAGTAAGATAATATTTTCTTTCCAGATTTTCCGCACGACCTTCAACATCGGTATTAATAGCAAGACCATCTTCATCATACATAATGAAAATATCAGCAACACGCGCACTTAAATCTTTTATGCATAAAAGCTTCAACGCACGACGCTGACTGTAAATCTTATTTGAAAGAGTCTTCAATACCGACATTGCAGCAAAACCATTTTCCGCAACAACAGACTTAAAGTTTTCCCTGCCGAATTTAAGGCAAGTAACATTTCCACGTGCAATGCAGGAAGCACTTCTAGACATCTCTTCTATAAGTTCAAGTTCTCCAAAGAATTCTCCAGGCCCAATCATTCCATAGAGCTTCATCTTTCCATTAATATATTTTTCAACAGAAATCTCTCCATCCAGAATGAAATAGAAGGATTTCACTTTTGTAAACTCTGAAATAATAACTTCACCATCTGCAAAAGTTTTCTTAAAACGTTCAAAAATAGGCAGTGAAAACTGCTTTAACAAGGCTGCTGAAAAATCTGCAACAGGCGGCTTATCTAATCCCCAGAACGATGTTTCTACAACTTCCTGCTGAGAAAGCTTTTCCTTAGCCTGAGCAAGGAGAGCTTCTACCGAGGTCTTGTTACAAGGCTCTTTTATGTCCCTAAAAATCTTTTCACATTGATTCTGTGCAGAAAAATAACGCTCATCATCGAAAAGACTTTTCGCAACAAGCTCCATCTGCTCTTCACGCGACATATCAGGTTTTTCGTGCTTTAGGAAATGCTCAGTCTTTTCCTGCCATTCAACAAGAGATTTTGTAAAAACTCCGAACATTTTGGATATAATGGCTTTATTAGTAGAAAAATTCTTTTCAAATTCCTGCAGAGTCAGCATTACAACCTGACAGTCAGAAGTAGCTGTTGCAGTCTCAATACGAGGACGATGCGAAAGTGCGGTCTTAAGACCAAAAAATTGACCTACAGAAAGGGTTTCCTTTATTCCCTCATGTGTAATAATATCTGTACTGGTCAAAGTGACAGAACCAGCTTGAAGTATGAATATCTTGTCTGCCTTGTCTCCCTCAAAAAATATGACAGAACCTTTAGAATACGGAACAACTTTTGGCATATCTATTCTCCCACCATATAAATGGATATAAACCTTTAAAAATTATATCACAACTTATTTAAATGTGCTATCATAAGTTGAAAAAAAGGAAATTATGATAGATTTACACACACATTCCACAGCATCGGATGGAACATTTACACCATCTGAACTAGTAAAATACGCAGCTGAAAAGAAAATAAAGGTTCTGGCGCTTACAGACCATGATGTAACTGATGGACTGGAAGAAGCTCAGCATGAAGCAGAAAATCAAGGCATTATTTTTATTCCAGGCATAGAAATAAATATTGCATGGCCCACCGGAGAATTTCACCTTCTCGGACTAGGCTTAAAGAATGTCTCGCCAGAATTAAAAGAGCTCATTGATTTTCTAAGGGAAGGCAGAATTCAACGCAACATCCAGATGATTGAAAAGCTCCAGCAACAAGGCATTGACATAACTATGGAAGAATTACAACAAAGGTTTAGTACGACTACGCTTGGCAGGCCTCATTTTGCCCAGTTGCTTGTAGAAAAAGGCATAATAAAGGTAAGGCAGCAGGCTTTTGACCGTTTTTTTGCAAAAGGAAGACCCTGCTTTGTAGACCGGGCAGGAGCATCTCTTTCAGAAGCTGTCAAGGCAATAAAGACAAGTGGTGGCATTCCTGTCCAGGCACATCCTCTTTCAATGTACGTGTCATGGGGCAAACTCGAAGACAAGATCATAGAGATTCAGCAGACAGGAGTACAGGGGCTTGAAGCATGGCATCCTGGAGCACGCATAAGTGAAGCAGAACGGCTAGAAGAAATGGCACATAAGCTTGGCATGATAGCCACAGCAGGTAGCGACTTTCATGGGCAGAAGGTGCGTGCAGACAGGCACATAGGAGAAACTGCCGGTGCGAAGAAGATAGACGACCGCTTTTGGGAACAAGAGCTCAAGCCTGCTCTACTACGCATACATGGAGATGATGATTTAACTTTCAGACAATAAAACAAAATCAAGAGCTTTATGTCGCTGTAACCTTTATTCATGAGGAACATTTTTCATATTAAAATATTCGTTCAGAATATGGAGGTTTTAGATTGAACAAAACAGGAATGTCTATATTAGCGGCAGTAATGTTCACTTTGTTGCTTGCTGGCTGCGGTCAGAGTAAAGGAGTTTCCTTCGCAAGCCAAAGTGCAGATTCTTCTGGAGGAGCTAGCATAGCCACCAGCAAAAAGGCAGTTTCTAGAACATACAGCGATAATGACACCATGTATGACATGGCAGAAGAAGCAGCTCATGAGGCTGATTACGGTGCAGAAATTCCAGCTCCGTCACCAGAAGCTTACGAACGAAAGCTCATTCTGACAGGAAATGTAAATCTTGAAGTGACAAGTTTGGAAGATGCCCGCAACTCAATAGAACAGATGGTTAAAACCCTTGGTGGCTATGTGGCAGACTCTTCGGAATGGAGTAACGGCATAAATATTACAATCCGCATTCCAAGCAGTCAATTCAATACAGCCATGAATACAGCAACAGGTATTGGAAAAATCCGCTCAAAGAATATAAACAGCTCTGACGTTACAGACCAGTACTACGACTTGGACACACGCCTTAAAACAAAAAAACTAATGCTAGAACGTCTGGAATCTTACCTTAAGCAGGCAAAAGACATGAAAGACATGATTCAGATAGAAAGCAAGATTAACGAAGTTACTTCTGACCTAGAAGTCATGCAGGGTCAACTTAACAGACTTTCATCCCTCATAAGTTTTTCTACAATAACAATAACTGCAAACCTGCCTGTAAACCAGACACAGCAGGGTTTTGTAATGCCAGATGCAAAAAGCAAGTTCAGGGAATTTGCCCGTGATGTCGTATACTTCTTCGTACAATTCTTCTTTGTAATTCTGTATGTAATTATATATGGCATTCCAATTCTTGCCGCTACACTTTTCTTGTACTGGCTGCTTATTGGCAAGATTGGCATATTAAGAAAGATTTTTGCAAGAATAAGTTCAAAGAAAAATAAATAAAAAAAAGCCGTTGCAGAACAAAACTTCACCTGCAACGGCTTTTTTTATTTTAGTGCAATATCAGTTCTTTCCGTCTTTTATACAAAGAATTCCGCCAATAATAAGACCATTCTTTGCAAGAACAAGCAACCAGTGAAGAGCAAGTATAGAAGAAAGCTCTTTCATATAAGTAAGAAGTGTTACAACAGTAACAACAATCCATACTATAAGCGTTACATATTTTATAAGGTCGTCAAGCTTACCCAAGTCCAAAGAAAATACTTTAAGAAGGAAGACGACACCGCATACAATCAAAAGAATTGCAATTACAATGTTGATTGCAGGAGAAATATCCTTAAAGAAAGATGTTACACCCTTTATTTCCTCGCTGGAAATTGAGCGTCCCACTCCGAAAAGACAAACACCTGTAACTACCAGATAAATTGCCAGTGCAAGCTGCACAATGACAGAACCTAACGAACTTCTCTGTTTTGACATAAAAAACTCCTGTTCTTTAGTTTTGTAAATACGCCTCGGTCAACGCCGAACGGCACTATACTCGGCACATCATAGTCAGGACTTATCACAAGCTCCTGATCCAAACAGTGCAGAATAAAATCATTGTAATCTTCCATGCTCACCTTTGGGTACAGATACGGACCTTTTCGAGTCCAATATTTTGTAAGCACAGTATCATATAAAAACCAATGCTTTTCCTCACGAACCTGTATGGCTGCAATCATGTCATACATTGAACGAGCAAGAGCTGCTTCCATGGGAGCAGGAAGCCTAACTCCCTTTATAGAATCTGGTACAGACACATCTTCCTTAATGGCAAGTAATGTAACATTGCCCACCCATGGCAAAGGCGGCTCTATGACGACACATGAAACATTGCTCCAGACAATTGGGTTTACAAAGGATTTATCTGCCCACGGCTTCCATAACATCCATTCTGAAGAGCAGGCTGCAGCGGCCTTAACGGCATCTTCTTTACATAGAAAGACATACAAATTGCGTCTAGAATTTAAAAGCTCACTTACAGCCTTTTTCATCCTATATGTAAAGTCCGTATTAAAGCTTCCGGTAATGCCACGGGAAAGAACATTCTTAAAGTGAGTAAAAGCACTGCATCCGCCCCACCCCAAAATAGCACGCCCTGCTTCCTCGTACATGTCGGTAAGACGGACACCTTTTGCTGTATACAAGAATGCCCCCCTTGCGCGTTTTATCGAACCATACCGCTTTGTAATTTCATCTGCAAGAAAATCCAACTGACTCATCTTTTTTCCAATAGCAAGAACCTAAAGTGCAGAAAGCTTTTTATTTACAAGCTCGCTTGCCATCTTCGGATTTGCCTTGCCCTTACTTTCCTTCATGACCTGACCAGTAAGCCATCCGATTACGTTAGTCTTGCCACCCTTAAAGTCGCTTACAGCCTTAGGATTTGCAGCAATAATCTTATCAACAATAGCTTCTATTGCATTATTATCGCTCACAACTTCCATGCCTTTTTCTTTTATAATTTCAGCAGGCATTTTATTTGAAGCTAGCATTTCTGCAAAAACAGTCTTTCCCTGTGCAGATGTAATCTTGCCATCTTCAATTGCATTGACAAGTTCCGTTATATGCTTAGGAGTTATTGAAACATCGGTAATAGACTGATTTTTTTCATTCAAAACAGCAAGAAGTTCTGCAAGAATCCAGTTGGCAACTTTCTTTACATCTTTTGCATCCTTTGCAGCTTCCTCAAACCATAAAGAAAGTTCACGTGTACCAGTAAGAGTTTCAACGTCAAAATCTGAAAGTCCATATTCTTTCTTAAGTCGATTTCTCTTTGCTTCCGGCAACTCACCTACCCTTCCATGAGCACGCTCAATAAGGGCTTCGCTTACGCTGAATGGTTTAATATCAGGTTCAACAACAAAACGATAGTCAACAAAGCTGTTCTTTGTACGCTGTACAACGGTCTGACCTTTTTCTTCATCCCAACCCATTGTAACTTTAAAGCCAGGGTTGAATTCCTGTCTGTCTTCCTGAAACTCTTTAAGCTGACGCTGAGCTTCATAAGCACAAGCTTCACGGATAGAACGGAATGAGTTCAAGTTCTTGATTTCAGAAATAGGAGTGTGATAAAGTTTTCCGTCTTCCCATACGTTCAGGTTGATGTTTGCATCACAACGCATGTTTCCTTCTTCAAGGTTACCATTTGTAACTTTCATGTAACGAAGAATTTCCTGAACAGTCTCCATGAACAAAGCTGCTTCTTCAGGACTTGTCATGTCTGGCTTTGTAACAATTTCTATAAGAGGTGTACCAGAACGGTTGTAATCAATATATGAATGTTTTCCCTGCAAGTGAAGAGACTTACCTACGTCCTCTTCAAGATGGATTCTTTCTACGCGTACACGACGGTATTTACCATCCTGAATAATGCAATCTTCACCAATAAAGTTCTTTGTCCTGCATTTTTCACCACCAGCCTGCTGGTCTTTAGGATATTTTACCATAGGCAAATCAACATATCCGTCAGTACACAAAGGAATATCATATTGTGTAATCTGATAGCCCTTAGTCAAGTCCGGGTAAAAATAATGCTTACGGTCAAATTTTGTAAAACGTGCAATGTTACAGTTGAGTGCAATACCTGCAACAGCACCAAGTTCTACATAACCTTTGCTTATTCTTGGCATTGCACCAGGCAATCCAAGACAGACAGGACATACACGAGTATTAGGCATTCCGCCATATCTATTTTCACAGGCACAGAAAGCCTTTGTTTTTGTAAGAAGCTGTGTATGAATTTCACAACCAATGACAATTTCCCATTTATCAATAGCCATAATTATTTTGCCTCCATAACAGGGCTTCCGCAACCAGGATGATCTTCTTCCCAAGCCTGAGCAATGCTAAGAATTTTAGCTTCGCTAAACATTGGACCTGCAAACTGAATGCCAACAGGCATACTGTCGCTGTCGCCCCTAGCTGCTGCACGGGCAAATTCTCCGTTAAAGCCTTTGGTAATGCCAGCTTCAACATCTTTTCCATGAGTGTGTCCACAAGGAACAGAAATGCTTGGAATTCGAGCAAGGTTTACGAATACCGTAAACAGATCACTCAAATACATTGCAAGCGGATCATCTACTTTCTGACCAAGACGGAAAGATGGTGTAGGACATGTAGGACACAAAATTATGTCATAACTTTCAAAAAGTTTTGCGACTTCCTTCTGAATGCGAGCACGAACTGCCATGCCCTTCTTGTATGTGTCACCTGAAAACTGTTCAGAAAGAACGTAGTTACCGATTATTATTCTTCGTTTTACTTCTGGACCAAAGCCAGCACTGCGTGTATCTACATAAAGCTGGTCATAGCCTGCACTGTTATCAATGCGTGCTCCATAACGGATGCCATCAAAGCGGCTAAGATTTGATGCAGCTTCAGAAAGAGCAATTACATAATAAGAAGCAATTGATGCATCTAAAACAGGAAGGTCTACAATATCAATCTTTGCACCTTTTGATTCAAACCATGCACGTGTGTCTTCAAAGACTTTTCCAACATCAGCATCAAGACCTTTGCTTTCAAGGAACTGCTTAGGAATTGCAATTTTAAGATGGGCAAAATCATTAAATGCTGTAAGATTTTTAAGAGAACCACTTTCAGGAAGATCTGCAGATGTATCATCGTAAAAATCAACACCGCTCATCACGCTCAAAGGAAGAGCGATATCACTTGGAGTGTGACCAAGAACACCTACCTGATCAAGGGAAGAACCGTATGCAACAACACCCCATCGGCTTAAAACGCCGTAAGTTGGCTTAAGTCCATAAACTCCACAGTATGAAGCTGGAAGACGGACAGAACCACCAGTCTCAGTTCCCAAAGCAAACAAAGCCTGATTTGCCGCAACAGCAGCTGTAGATCCACCAGAAGAACCTCCAGAAACATAAGCCCTGTTAATAGGGTTTCGTGTTGGTCCATAACTGGAATATTCTGTAGAAGAGCCCATTGCAAATTCATCCTGATTACAGCGACCAAGAGGAATTGCCCCTGCAGCCATAAGGCGGTTAATTACAGTTGCATTATATGGTGCGACATATCCGTCAAGAAGTTTTGATGCACAGGTTAAATGTTTGCCACGTACAGAAATATTATCTTTATTTGCAAAAGGAAGTCCAAGAAGTGGCTTTTTAGCAAAAAGGTCATCCAAAGTACCAGCTGCACGAGCTGCTTCTATTTCTTTATCAGCAGCTTCTGCCAGTGCAATGGCATCATCATACATTTCAATGAAAGCATTTAAAGGCAATGCTGATTTTTTATCGTTTTCAAATGTAGTAATCGATTTTTCTACAAGCGATTTACTAGTAATGCTGCCAGCTTTCAAGGCAGCTACAGCTTCTTTTATTGTCTGCATATTACGCACCTTCTCCCAAAACTTTTGGTACCTGGAAATATCCGTCAAGGAAGTGCTCACTTACTTTCTTAACATCGTGCATTTCAAGACCTGCAACAATTTCATCTTCGCGTAAAAGTTCTGAATCTGTCGTTGGATATGCATCGTAAGGATTTGCACTATCATCATATTTGGAAAGGATGTCAAAATATCCTACAATCTCGTCAACCTGCTTTTTCAGTGTAGCCATGTCGGTACTTTCAGGGGATAATCGTGAAAGATACAGCAATTTTTCAAGTGTATCTTCATTTACAGTTCGTTTTGAGTCACTCATAGTTCAACACTATATCAAATTTGAACGTTTTATGGAATAGATAGAAAAACGGACTACAGATCCTTAATCTTCTACAAGCAGAGAGCCGCTCTGATACTGCGGCATAAACTTTGCAACTGCACCTGTACTGAATTTCACGCTGATAACATATTCGCCTTCTTCAGAAAAATGTGCGTGTACAATCTGACCGTGACCATAATCATCATGATAGACACATACACCTTTCCTGTATTTTTTTGCGATGGCAACCGCCTCTGAATTTTCACAGGCAAACGAAGACGGCTTTTCTCCAATTACACGTACAAGATTTTTGTCAATTTCAGATAAAAACGGACTCGGACTCATGTAATTAGTCCGTCCATACAAACGTCGCAAGCCGCAGCTTGTCAAATACAATTCATTCTGAGCACGGGTAATTCCCACATAAAAAAGGCGACGTTCTTCTTCAAGTTCTTCTCCACTCTTGTCCTCACGCGGGAAGATTCCGCTTTCCATGCCCGTAATAATAACTCTAGAAAATTCAAGGCCTTTTGTATTGTGAAGGGTAATCAGCGTAACACAATCTTTTTGTGAAGAATTTTCATTCTCGCTCTCAAGAGTTTTATCAAGCTGAATATGATCCATAAAATCCAACAAGCCTTGCATGGAACAAGGATACAAAACAGCACTGTTTATAAGCTCCTGAAGGTTTGAAATCTTCTGAGTACCGGCAATTTCATCCTGTACCGCATAGTGCTCTTCAAGACCAGATTTCTTTACGACACTTTCTATAAACTTGGAAAGTTTTTCAGAACTTTCATCAGAAAGCATGATTAGACATTCATTTACAGACTCGCAAAAATTAGAAAGACTTTCTGTACATTTTTTTGAAAGTTTTACATTCTTCCAACCTTCAAGAAAAGACTGCCCAACACTTGATGCAATTATTTTTTCCTGAGAAGTGTTTCCAATTCCTCGTGCAGGCTTATTCACAATCCTCCTGAACGCAATTTCATCACGAGGATTTGCAATGAGGGAAATCCACGCAAGGATATCCTTAACTTCCTCACGCTCATAAAATTTCAATGAACCAACAATAGTGTAAGGTATTTTTCTGTGCAAAAATTCTGATTCAAAGCCCAAAGACTGGGCATTCGTTCGGTACAGAATTGCCCAGTCAGAATACGGAGTTCCCTTCTCGTGAGCCTGACCTATTATTTCCGCACAAAACTGAGTTTCATCATCCTGCGTAGGCAAAAAAACTAGAGTAGGAATCTTTCCTTTTCCCCGTGCAGAAACAAGAGTCTTTCCAAGCCGCCCCTCATTATTCTTTACGACAGAATCAGCACATGCAAGTATTTCTGCAGAAGAACGATAATTTGTCTCAAGCCTTACGAGCGTTGTATCAGGAAACTCATTTTGAAAATTAAGGATATTATGAATGTCAGCACCACGAAATTTATAAATGCTCTGGTCATCGTCACCTACAACACAGACATACGAACCAGAATCTTCATCAACACCAGAAAGAGCATGCAACAGCTTGAACTGAGCCACGTTGGAATCCTGATATTCATCAACCATTATTACACGATAGCGGCGATGCTGTTCATGACGAACAAAATCATTGTTCTTAAGTATCAGATACGGCAGTAAAATTAAATCACCAAAATCTACATTGCCAGTTTCGCGAAGCCGTTTTTCGTATGCATCATAAATATCACGAAACGAAGGATCTTCCGAAATCTTATAAAGATCTTCGCTTTCAGGCGTATAGCAATAATCTTTTGCAAGAGAAATTTTATGGGCGGCCAATGAAGCCTGCTGCTTTGAAAGAGAAGGAACTGCCTTAGTCACAAGAGTAACCATGTCATCGTCATCATAGACTGTAAAATTCTTATCGACACCAGCATCAGTCGCATACTTTCTTAAAAAGTACGCACCCCAAGAATGAAAAGTCCTTATCTGAGCATATTCTGCACGAGGCTCTAATGCAACAGCCCTTTCTTTCATTTCATTTGCAGCTTTTTTAGTAAACGTCACTGCAAGAATTGAATATGGATCTATATATTTTTCGGCTATGAGGTATGCAATTTTTGTCGTAATTACACGTGTCTTGCCGCTTCCTGCCCCAGCCAGAATTAAAAGAGGCGAACCTTCATGAACAACAGCTTTTTTCTGCTCAGGATTTAAAACCTCAAGATAAGAATTACAGCCCAATATATTCTCCGTCAATGTCTACAGCAGATGAAGCAAGGGCATGAACCTTTACCATTCCACCAGGAACAATATTTCGGACAGCATCGGCATCATCAAGATCATAGCGGACAACAACATTTCCATCTACTTCAGGAGCCTCAAACCATGCACGCCCTATTGCAAGTCCTTCATCAGATTCTTCTGAATTGTGCACTATTTCTTCTATCAAGACATCGTAATCTTTTCCAACTCTTGACTTTAATCGTTCTGCTGTAATTTCAGACTGCAACTGCTCAAGACGAGAAGCCCTCTTTTCTGCAACCGATGCAGAAACTTTTCCCTTCATTTTTGCAGCAGGAGTATCTTCTTCCCTGCTGTAAGGGAAACATCCAGACCAGTCGCTCTGTATTGCCTTCAAAAACCGAACACTCTGTTCAGCGGCTTCTTCAGACTCTTCTGGAAATCCTGTGAGGAATGTCGTACGGATGCAGCTTTCGGGGAATGCGTCACGAATTGCCTTTACCAAATTCACATAAGAGTCAAAAGAGCCTTTTCTGTTCATCAGGCGGATAATGCCATCGTCACCAGACTGAAAAGGTATGTCAAAATAAGGAAGGAATCTTGAATCCTTTTTCATTACAGCAAGAATATCCGTATTAAAGTGATCTGGGTGAATATAAAGAAGACGTACCCAAAATTTACCTTCCAAAGCAGAAATCTTAGTAATAAGTTCCGCAAGTAATGACATTCCGCCATCGGTATGATTTTCACCACGGTCAAAAACATCATCATTCTTTCCGTATCCATAAGCAGCAAGATCTTGCCCTATAAGATTTATTTCATGAATGCCTTTTGCAACAAGAGTCTTTATCTCATCTACAATTTCAGAAGCTTTACGAGAACGCAAAGAACCTCTAATAATAGGAATTGCACAGAATGTACAGCAGTTATCACAGCCCTCTGTAATTTTTACAAATGCGCTACCCTTAAACGAAAGGAGCGTATTTCTGTCACCACAGCAGACACCTTTCTGGGGAGGACACACTACAGGACGCTCACCTTTAAACAAAGATGAAACAGTACCATCTATCTGCGTCAAATCACCGTTTCCAAAAATACCATCAGCCTCAGGCAACTCTGTTTTAAATACATCCGCATAACGTTCTGCAAGACATCCTGCCAAAAGAATTTTTGCATGAGGATAAGCATCACGTGCATCCATGAGGGCATCTATGCTTTCTTTTTTCGCACTTTCAATAAAGCCACAGCTGTTTATGATAATCAGATCTGCTTTAGAAGCATCATCCGTGCGAATCATGCCCAAAGCAGACAATCGGGAAATAATCAGTTCACCGTCAACCTGATTCTTTGCACATCCGTGCTGGTCTAAAAAAAAAGTCTTATCAGTCAAGTTTTTCTACCACCAGACGGTACATGCCGTCTGAATCTCTAACCCATTTTATGTCTTCAACATCTACTTCACCAGCTTTTCCGACACCAATGTCATAAGTTGAAAGACCTGCAACAACCTGTATTTTCATTACATTAATATTGCTAGACCAAATGCGGAATCCGTTCTGCGATGAAACGCTGACAGTATCACCAGGCTGATAATAATCTTCAACAGAATCTTTTCTGTCAGAACGATAGCGCAAAACACAGGAACCTCTGAATGAAATATTAACAGTAAAAGGATATGCTCTGGTGTCTTCCTTTATTAAAGTCCGTTTGCTGTCAGAAGGAGAATCACTAGTTTCAACAGGAACAGAAATTTCATCAGCTTTCTTTTCCTCAGCTTTTTCCCTTGAATTCTCAACATCAACAAAAGCCGTATAGCCGCTTCCAACAGAAAGCATGCGAACTTCTGCACCACGAGAACCGTCTTTTACGTCGACATCACTGACATACAAAATTATTTCAGGTGCATTGTCATTATTAATATCGATGCCGCGTTCTTCGCTAAGCTCAACGACCTGTCTGCCAGATGGAGTCAACACAGCCAACGAGCCTTTTGTGTCAGCAACAGTAAGTACAACGCTTCCTTCTCCATCAACAGACGGAATCAAAATCTGATCACCTGTGTAAAGGCGAACATTCTGAATTTCCCCAGAAAATTCATACTGATGGATCTTTGTGCTTTCAAGAGTTTTCTGTGCTTTTTCCGCACGACGAGCTGGAATCTTGAGTACGTAAAAATACATGAACAGCACAAACAGAATAAACAAAATGCTTATAATCGTAATAATAAGGGGTACTACAAACTTTGGAGCATGTTTTTCCAAAAGCTCTTTTGGAACAGGAGAAGCCTGTCTTTGAGCCGCATTATAATATTTTATAAGATTTTCTGTATCTGCCCCAAGGTAAGTTGAATAATTCCTCAAAAAACCTATCAGGTAGGTCTCACCTGGAAAAGCCTGAACATCTTCAGACTCCAAAGCCCTTATGTATGCCTCAGAAATGCTTGTAGCTTTTGCAACTTCAGTAACGGTCAGACCTTTGTCTTCCCGCACCTGACGAAGAATTTCTCCATAACTTTCCATATTGCATTACTCCGAAAACAGGAAATTGTTGTAATTATTTGCAGAAGACGGCGGATCATATATAAACCGCTGTTCGCTCATCCCTGTATTGAGTCTGTAATTTGAAAAATAAAATATATATGACTGGGATGACGGAGTTATTGCAACGACACGCCTAATGAGCTTAGAGGAAGGATCAATTGAAAGGTTTATCTGTGAAAACGCTTCTGAAGAGGAACGCCTTTTGAGAACAAGGTTGATTACCATTTCAGAGCTTCCCTCTTCCAGAGGAACAGGATCCTGACCGGTTTCATACGAAATAGTATAATAACGACGCATTAAAGCCAGTCCTTCAGGAGTAGCCGATGCCGCTCTGGAACCGGAAACAGTCTGCTGAAGAATTGAAGAATAAGGCGGAGGAAGATAAATAGTCAACGTATCTCCACTAAAAACAATAGTCTGTTCTGCCGGCTGAGAAAAATCAATGCGGAGCATTTCAGGTCTTTTAAAACTAGCCTTGCCCTGCATGTCGGAAGACTTTCCTATATTTATATCTACATCGGCTTCGTAGTCGCTAATTGTTCCGTAATAATCACTCACAGACTTAAAAAAATCACTGGCTGTCATAATTGACTGAGCCTTTGTGACGGACATAGCAAAAAAAGCTACAAAACAGGCCACAATACAAGTTTTTATTTTTTTCATCGTTATATAATAGAAAAATATATCAGAATCGTCAATAACACTAAAAAAGAGCCGATTACAAAAGATTCATTTTTATTTCTTCCAAGACGGCAAGATCTTGAATTCCTGTCTTGACAGTAGACTTTAACGCACAGTCACCGTCTAAAAAATCAACGGCATTCTGAATCATATTTGCAAAGTAAAGTGTTTTCTTGGGAACATGAACAGACTTATCAGAAAGAAGGGAATGAAAGCCTGTATAAAACGGAGACTCTCCCCTCTTGTAAAGTTTTAAAAATCCATTTCCAAGACATATCCGTCCCAAAGTTCCATTAATGACAATCTCAAAGCTAAAAAACTTGGAGCGTCCGCTCATTGAAACAGAAACATCAGGACACTTGTCTGTAGAAAAATGGGCATTAAACTGGCGCACACAATTGTTTTCATCTTTCCAAATGCCTGTAACAACAGGATCTTTCAATGGAACATCATCCAAAAAAAACTCAACGGCATCTACAAGATGAGTTCCATCATGAATAAGGCTGTACGCACCTGTAGACTCTTCTTCTGGATTATACACGCACATGCTGGAACATAAAGAAGCTGAAATGCTCTGCAAATCCCCAATCTGGCTCATATATTCTTTTGCAAGCTTATAGTCTTCTGCAAAACGCCTTTCATGATTAATAAGGACAGGAACCTTAAAGACAACCGATGCAGAAGATATTTCCAAAGCTTCGACCACATTAAGGGCAACAGGCTTTTCAAGAATGACAAGGCGAGGCAGCTTTCCAATCGCCTTAACAGCCTCATCCTTATGAAAAGCCTCATTTACAGCAATAGTGATTATGTCAGGATGACATTTTTCATACATCTCGTCTGTCGAAGAAAATACATCGCAACCTTTATTGGCAGCGTGCCATTCTTCAAGCTTTTCCGCATCAGTATCACAGCCTGCAATAAGTTTTATGCGGTCATTACCATTCAAAGCCATGGTGTGACTTGCAGGCTGCTCACGTTTTCTATCCAGTCCAAGAGAATACCCGATTCTTCCGCAACCAATCAAGGCAGCAGTATAGACTGTTTTCTCCATTATTTTTTTGCCTTATAATCCATTATTACATCTATGCTGGAAATAAGTGCACCGCGAAGACCATTCTTCTCTAGAGAATCAACACCACGGATCGTAGTGCCGTTAGGAGAGCAAACTGCATCCTTAAGCACTCCCGGATGACTTCCTGTCACCTGCTGAAGTTTTGCACTGCCAAGCATTGTCTGAGCAACCAGCTTGTATGCTACAGGACGTGCAATACCATATTTCACGGCAGCATCAGCATAAGCTTCCATTATCATGTCCATAAATGCAGGACCACATCCGCTTACAGCCCCACCAATTCCCATAAGATTGGTTGGAAGTTCTTCTACAATGCCGAGTGCAGAAAAAAGCTCTTTTGCCTGAGCAAGTTCTTCCTGTGTAAGAGAAGTCTGCTTTTCAAACAGCATGACACCTTCACCAACAAGGGCTGGAGTATTTGGCATTATGCACTGAATGCGTACATCATCACCAAGAATATCATGGAAAGTAGAATGAACCCAACCTGCAGCAACAGAAACAAGAGCCTTTCCCTTAAGCTCAGAAGCACATTCAGAAAGAACATCTTTTATCTGATATGGTTTACAGGCAACAATAACCGTATCGCATTTTTTACACAGTAGAACAAGAGACTCGACTGCAATAAAACCTAATTTTTCAGCATTCTTCTTAAGCTTTTCCTGATTAGGTGCATAAGCATAAATATCGTTGCCCTTTACTTTACCAGAGTTTATGAAGCCACCAGCAATTGCCAGTGCCATGTTTCCCATTCCAATAAAACCAATCTTTTCCATTTTATTTCATCAATTCCTTGTATTTCTGCGCAAGTCTCTTGGACTTGACTGCAGCAAGACCGCAGTAATTAGAAGGATGTTCAAAGAAGTTTGCAGGATTTTCTACGCCAAGCTTTTCAAGCTGGGCAGTAATGTCCTTATATTCTTTTTCATGAGTTTTTAAAACTTCAAAGAAAGTCTTTCCCGTCTTTTCTGCTTCAAGCGTAATCTTTCGGATAACCTCATGACCGTCATTGTAACCGGCCTCTCCAAGAAGAATGTAAGCAGGTTCAGCAAGAACACCGCCCTTTACCTTTCCACCAGCATTTTCAAGATTGCGTGCCATGCCGTCCTTGTCAGCCTGAAGCCCCTTTACAACAGAATTCATGCGGGCTACAGCCATTGTAAAACCAGAAACATAATCTGCAATAAAACGCTGGCTTGCAGAGTTTGTAAGGTCTCTCTGGTGTTCCGAAATCTGATCCATATAGAAAGTAATTACGCGCGGACACATTGCCTTCCACAAAGACTTTACATGCTCACTGTTCCAAGGATTGCGCTTCTGAGGCATTGTAGAAGATCCTACCTGAGTAGAAGCAAAATATTCAAACACTTCGCCAATTTCAGAACGCTGAAGGTTTCTAAGGTCATCAGCAAGGTTTGCAATAATGCCGAAAGCAACATTCATTTCAAGCAGAAGGCGAAGGACATGCTCTGGCTCAACAAGCTGGTTGGAATACTCGCTAGGCTTTAATCCAAGGAATTCCGTATATGTACGTTCAAGCTCTTCTGGATCTTTTACAATCATTGAAGGTCCATTGTAAGAGCCTACAGGGCCTGCAAGTTTTCCTACAAGATCATTGCTAAGTTCTTCTATTTTAAGGATAGACTTTCCAAGACGGCTTACAAATTCTGCAATGCTCCAGCCGAATGTAATTGGAACTGCGTGCTGTCCATGAGTGCGTCCTACCTGAGGAGTAGCACATTCTCGCTCTGCAATGTCGCACAGATAATTTTCAAGTTTTTTAAGTTCTGGAAGAACGACATTCTTTGTGACATCTCTCATGCGGCAACTGAGTGCAGTGTCAAGAATGTCAACGGAAGTTGCACCAAGATGAATGAGAGGACCTATATCAGAATCAACCTTGGTCTTCATTACATTTACAAGTGCACGAATATTGTGCTTGGTTTTCTCTTCTTCCGCATACACTTCCTGAGGGTCAATTGCAGAAGCAACATCGTCAAGTTTTTTAGCAACAGCATCAGTAAGCTGCCCGCGGACTTTCAGATGAGCCTTAACAAGAGCAGCCTCGCACTTTGCACAAGAGCGAATGCTAGCTTCTTCTGAAATATATTTGGAAAGCCCTGCGAAGGCATCGGCTTCTGACAATGAATATCTGTGATCAATACATGAGAGGTTTTCAAAAATGTTACGTGTTTCCATACACTGAGTATGGACTAAATTCATGAAATAATCAACACAGTAGCAAAATCAGCTACTTCAAATACACCATCAAAAGCATTATATCGCTTGTACGGATTCCGCTTATGCGCGATGCCTGCCCAAGCGTCAAGGGTCTTACCTTTTCAAGCTTTCCTCGGCTCTCCGCACTCAATGCAACAATCTTTGAGTAGTCAAAATCAGCAGGAATCTTTGCATGTTCCATGCGGTGCATTTTTGCAACCCTTGCATCCTGCTTTTCTATATAATAGCGGTACTTGTAATCTTCCTGAGCTTCTTCCCATTCCTGATCAGAAAACTGTCCCGGATTTGTGGCAGACGGATGCTTTGTTATATATTCAAGGGCTTCAGCAACATTTTCATACTTACGGTGCAAAACTTCAATCTGAGATTTTGAAATGAGTCCCACTCTATAGCCTTTTTCACGTAAGCGCCTGTCCGCAGTATCATGGCGAAGCTTTAAGCGGTATTCAGCACGGGCAGTAAACATGCGGTACGGCTCTTTTGTTCCTAAAGTAACCAAATCGTCTATCAGAACACCAATATAAGCCTCATCCCTACCAAGAATCAATGGCTCATAAACAGGAATATCATTAAAATGATTTTTTCCAGATTCTCTCTGAATCATTTTAAGTTTTTCAGACAAGGCTTTTGTTTCCCTTGCAGAAACATCTGCAAAGAAGTGCTTCTCTTCATTAGTAAATAAAGGTTTAGGCTGAAAATGATTTTCTTCTCCGCTTGCAGGGCTTGCCCCCATAGAACTGTCAGGGCAGCACAAAGTCCCGCACAGCTCTGCATGGGCGCGTGCGTACAGACCAGCATTAATACCAGCTACAAGCCCCTGTCCAGCCGCCTCTTCATAGCCTGACGTTCCGTTAATCTGTCCTGCATTAAAAAGACCTGCAACACGTTTTGTTTCAAGAGAAGGGAACAGCTGTGTCGGTTCCACATAATCATATTCAACAGCATAGCCCGGACGTGCGACAACACAGTTTTCAAATCCAGGCATTGTACGCAAAAAGGCATCCTGAACCTCTTCTGGTAAAGAAGATGAAAGCCCATTCAAATATATTTCATCAGTTTCCAGTCCTTCCGGCTCAACAAAAAGCTGATGACGTTCACGTTCTGTAAAACGCATTACCTTGTCTTCAATTGAAGGGCAATAACGTGGACCTACACCATGAATCTTTCCTGAATACAAAGGAGAACGTCCAATATTTTCACGAATGATTTTATGAGTTTCTTCATTGGTATATACCAAATGACAAGGAACCATCGGGCGGTCAACAGATTCATCGTCAAAACTGAAAGGTATAACGTCCTTATCACCTTCCTGAAGCTCAAACTTAGAAAAATCAACAGTATGCTTCAAGATTCTTGGCGGAGTTCCAGTTTTAAGGCGACCTGTAGTAAAGCCCAGACGTGTAAGACTTTCAGTCAGTCCAAAAGCCCCGCCTTCGCCAAGTCTTCCGCAAGGTGCATCAAATTCTCCAATGAATATTCTTCCGCCCAAAAACGTTCCAGTCGTCAATACGACAGAACGCACAGGAATAATGCGGCCTCGTTCAGTCACAATGCCAGTAACCTTCTGCCTCATACCGCTCTTTGCAGCTTCCGTTGCAAATTCATAAGAGGAAGAACCTCTCTTTTCACCAGGCAAAGAACCTTCTTCAGCAGAAGAATCTGTTGCAGCAGGCAATGGCTCAGAACTTGCAACAGTCAGAATGTCAACGACAGTATCCATTAGGGTACTTAAGTTTGGCGTAGTTTCAAGAGTTTTACGGGCAAGCTGTGCATACAAAAGTTTGTCAGCCTGCGAGCGCGGTGCCTGTACTGCAGGACCTCGGCTCCTGTTTAAAAGCCTGAACTGAATCATGGAGCGGTCGATAAGCTTTCCCATTTCACCGCCCAAAGCATCTATTTCGCGGACAATGTTTCCTTTTGCAATGCCGCCTATTGACGGATTGCATGACATTCGACCAATAGAATCTATCGTCTGGGTAACAAGGACAGTCTTTAAGCCCATTCGTGCACAAGCAAGGGATGCTTCAATGCCGGCATGACCGCCACCAACAACAGCGACATCAAAATAATCGTAAAAAGACATGATTACAAAGGCTCCGCAGGATAAAAATTCTGATGAATTACGGCAAATATTTCTTTATCAGTATGATTCCACCGATAATCAGATGCAGACGCAAACTGCAACCGGTAAGTCCCGTCAGTATTGACATTCATAAATGGAATGAAATCTCTTATTTTCTTTTCAAAATACAACCAGCACTGCAAATATATAAATTCATCGCCAGTAGTATACTGATCCATTACATTCAATGGTGTCGCAATTACGTTGTCTACAATGAAGGTTTCATACTTGGCAAACTGAGCGTTTGCCTCCTTTACGGCTTTAAAAAGATTATATGCCGAAAGCAACCGTTCCTCATCTTTTAATATTGCATCTGCAATGGAAGAAGAGGAACCGAGCGTCTTGTATGGAAAACGATACTTGCGGTAATTCCCAGCAACAGAAAGCTTGAATTCTTCTTCGTAATAATCAACTTTTTTCTGGCGGATTTCATCTGCACGCATAGGACGTGCAGGTTCTGCATTCTGATTAGCCTCAGTAAATCGAGAAAGCTTTTTTGAAAAGGCACTTACAGCCCTGACAATCCTTATGGAATTCTTCTTTGACGACATAATGCAGTATATTACTCTTCCTTTTTAGAGGGTTTTCTACCCCTCTTCTTAGGTGGCTCTTCTGTCACAGACTTTACATCCTTCTTTTTTCTGCCACGTTTAGGCTTTTCAGACTCTACCGGCTCAGAAAGAACCTCTTTCTGTACGGCAGAAGCCTCAAGCTCTGAACAGTGATTTTCAGCTTTTACAATTTCTTCAAATTCCTTGCCATCTATCGTTTCTTTTTCTAAAAGACGATTAGAAACATAATCCAAAAGTGAACGATGGCTCTTTAAAACACCCTTTACATAGGTATATCGTTCATCAAGGATGCGGGCTATTTCCTCATCAATATATTTCTGGGTTTCTTCACTGAACTCGCGGACTAATTCAGGTTCCTGAGGTCCATTATATCCGCGGCCGCTCTTTCCAAGAGTCATGTTCTTAAAGCGATCACTCATGCCGTAGTCACAAATCATGCTCTTTAAAAGACCTGTCGCATGACTAATATCATTTGCCGCGCCAGTAGAAATCTCTCCAAACACAACCTCTTCAGCAGCACGGCCTCCGAGCAAAGTATCTATCTCATTAATAAGATCTTTTCGTGTCTGGAAATTCTTTTCTTCTTCTTCACGATACTGTGTAAAGCCACCAACACCATGAGAGCGAGGCACAACAGTTATTTTGTTTACAGGAGGATAGTCCGGTGTAAAAGCACCAACAAGGGCATGACCGCTTTCATGAACAGCAACAAGACGATGTTCCTTTTCATTTTCCCTACGGTTCTTTTTCTTCAAGCCAATGCTTACTTTATCAATAGCATCGTTGAAGTCACTCATGCTTACCTTCTTGTGACCGTTGCGAACTGCAAGCAGAGCCGCCTCATTTACGACATTGGCAAGGTCTGCTCCAGCAAAGCCTATAGTACCATGTGCAAGGGAAGTAAAGTCAACATCATCGTCAAGCTTTACATTCTTTGAGTGAATGCGCAGAATGTCTTCCCTACCCTTTACGTCAGGACGCTCCACAGGAACCTGACGGTCAAAACGACCTGGACGCAACAATGCAGGGTCTAGAATGTCGGCACGGTTTGTCGCACCAAGGATAATCAGACCTTTTTCGTTATCAAAACCGTCCATCTCTACAAGCAGCTGGTTAAGAGTCTGCTCGCGCTCATCGTTTCCACCAAGATTATTTACACGGCTCTTGCCGATTGCATCAAGCTCATCAATAAAGATAATGCAAGGAGCTTTTTCACGAGCAGTACGGAACAAATCACGCACACGGCTTGCACCGACACCAACAAACATTTCCACAAAGTCAGAACCGCTTATCCTAAAGAACGGAACACCAGCTTCACCAGCAACTGCACGTGCAAGCAAAGTTTTTCCTGTACCTGGAGGACCTACAAGCAAAACGCCCTTAGGAATTTTACCACCAATGTCAGTATATTTTTTTGGAGTTTTCAAAAAGTCTACAACTTCAACAAGTTCTTCCTTTGCTTCATCAACACCGGCGACATCTGCAAAACGAGTCTTTACCTTGCCCTCGTCAACGGCCTTTGATCTGCCACCGCCCATGCCAAAAATAGAGCCGCCAAGACCACTTCCCATCTTGCGGAAAAACAACCAGTACATAAAGCCTATAAAAGCAAGCGTTGTAAGAAGATTCATTACAATCTGCAGTACATAGCCATTCTGACGGGTTACAAATTTATACTCAATGCCTTTTTCATCCAGCATTGCAAGAAAGCTAGGTATGATTATGCCGGTTGTACGGTAAACGTCCTTTTTCTGATTCTGAGGGTTGAAAATCTGCATGTATTTGCTGAACGGAGACTCTTCTACGGAAGAAGAAGATTCCCCATACCCCAAAAAGTAATTATCGCTCATTTCAACGCGGACAATCTTTCCTTCTTCTATTAACTTGCGGAATTCAGAAAAATCAATCAAATCATCTGGCTTTGAAGAAAATATAAGATTAAAGAAACCAAACAGACATATTGCAATCAGAATGAATACAAAAATCGGAAAATGAGGTTTATTGGAATTATTGTCACCATTTCCGTTCTTTTTTTCCTGATCATCTATTGACAACTTAAAAAAACCATAGGGATCAAAATCACTTTTTTTTTCGTTATCATCACGCTTATCTTCGTTATCGCTCATATTACATAATATATAAAAAAAAACATCTTTAGTCGATATGAAAATTATAAACAAATGTTATTTATCATGCCATATCTTGCTTAAAGAAAATAAATTACTTATAGTACAATCGATATGAGTACACCTAAAAAGTCCGGAATGGACATGACCACAGGGGAACCTTTTAAACTGCTTCTCCTGTACTCTTTTCCAATACTGCTAGGAAATATATTCCAGCAGATGTACAATATGTGCGACACCATTATCGTCGGACGCTTTTTAGGGCCTTCTGCCCTTGCCGCAGTAGGCAACACAGGACCAATGAATTTTCTTGTGCTTGGATTTTTATATGGCATGACAAGTGGCTTTGCTGTCGTTACAGCCCAAAGGTTCGGAGCACATGACGAAGAAGGATTAAAACGTTCTGTCGCAATAAACATTTTACTGAATTTTGCAACAGGCATAATCATAACGCTTCTTGCGTGCATCGGAACAAGACCAATACTGCATCTGATTAACACTCCAGAAGACATAATGGAGCAGTCTTACTCATACATATTCATAATTTTTGCAGGAATTCCGTCAATGGTTCTGTACAATGCATGTTCCTGCATACTGCGTTCTGTTGGAGACAGCAAGACTCCCCTGTATTTTCTTTTGATAGCCTCTCTTTTGAACATTGTTCTGGACATTGTTTTTATAGCAAACTTTCACTGGGGCATTGCAGGGGCTGCATGGGCAACTGTCGTTTCAAACATTTTCAGTGGAATACTTTCGTTAATATGGATTATCATAAAATATCCGATCCTTCGAGTCAAAAAGGAACACTTTGTGTTTGACATCAATTTTGCAGCCAAGCATCTGAGCATTGGCATGAACATGGGATTTCAGTTCAGCATAACTGCAATCGGCACTATTGTTCTTGAAGGCGCATTGAACATGTTCGGCTCAACAAAGATTGCAGCCTTTACAGCAGCTCAGAAAGTGGAGCAACTTGTAACAGTTGCAGCAGGAACATTGGGAATAACCATTGCAAATTATGGCGGACAGAATCTCGGTGCAGGACGAATCGACCGCATAAAAGAAGGCGTTACAAAAGCAATCATCATAAGCATTACTTTTGCAGTTATTGCAGCCGTACTGGCACTGGCTTTGAGCAATCAGCTTGTAGGACTGTTTTTGGACAGGGCATCTATGGACAGCACAACATGGAACGAAATTCTTCAGTCAGCCCGGGAATATCTTAAAATAACGACAATATTCTTTCCGGTACTGTTCGTCATATTCATTTACCGAAATATTCTTCAAAGCATTGGAAAAGGCTTTTGGCCGTTAATGGGCGGAGTTTTTGAACTTATAGCACGCTCTGTAGCTTCATTCACACTACCGCTGATTTGGAGCTTTGCAGGAATCTGTGCCGCAGAACCACTTGCATGGTTTGCTGCGGCTGTTCCATTGAGCATAGCTTATTATACGATAATTTCTAAAAAGATAGCGGGATTATCTGACTAATATTTTACAAGATAGTTTTCTGTAGCACCTGAATAAAATGCAATCAATTCAGAAGCAAACTTTTCCTGAAGATTTGCCTTGTATTCTTCTATTGTAGAAATGTAATTCAAAGTTATCTGCGGTGTCTTGTTGTTCTGAACCTTGTTACGACCGGCATTATACATTGCAAGACCTGCAATCTCATTACCAGCTGTCTCAATGCAATACTTCAAATGTGACATTCCGTAATATGCAGAAATGCGCGGATCAAAAAATTCTTCCTCAGAAAGCTTTGGAAAAGAAGTGCTGTTCAGCTGAAAAAGCCCACGGTCAATGGAACCATTAACATTTGTATGCTTTGCCTTTATGTTGAACATGCTTTCTGCATAAGCAAGGGAAAATGCAAGGGCTGGAGAAATATTAAACTCCGACGCAGCATCAAGAACTGCAATTGCAACATCCCGGCTTCCTGTAACATGGGTATAAAACCATTCAACGGCACTTTTTGTCTGCTGCTGGCGATAGAAAACCAATCCAGCATCAGCATTTGAAAGGGGAAAGTCAAACTGCATTCCGACATCGGTTTCTTCTGTAAAATCCGCAACTATACCAAATTCCTCTTCGTCAAACTTGTCATTATCAACTACCATTGCAGAAAAATCTTTATCCGAAGCGTCTTGTGCCTGGACAGATTTTTCTTCAGAAGAGGAGTCTTCAACATCCCTTGAAGTCTTTGATATAAGGGGAACTACATTACTATCGCTGTCTGCCGGGAAACATATACAAACACTGACACATGCAACAATAAGAAAAATACAGACAGATAGCGAGCCAAAAACTAGTTTTACCAGATTTTCTCTCTGTGGATCCATGACGCAACTCCAATTTAAGTAATTGGCATGATTCTGTCATAAAATATTGTTTTTGACAAGCAGAATTTTGAAATATTTGCGGTTTAATACATTTACTTCCACTTTTTAAGAATTTACAATCAGAACTTTACAACAGAGGAGTCGGAAAGAACATTGCCGTCTTTACTGAAAAAAACATAATGCTCATGTTTCTGGCTCAACTCTTCCATAAAGAACGATGAATCTATGCCTGTCTCCAATGAAGGCACAGCAAAACCTGCGACAGAAACACAGTCCTTTATGCGGCGGGCACAATGCTTAAAGCTTGCAACAAAAGCATCTTTTTCATCTTCAGAAGAAGGAATTTTGTCTGCGACAGGAACAATAAATGCAAACACTTTTTTTTCATCAAGAGCCTTAAAAAAATCCCTGAATCTGGCAAGAAATTCTTCATTATAGCTTTCTTCATCACAGCCGATTTGTGTCCAAGGAAGTTCAATACAGGAAAAAACATTGACATTCTGGGCAGAAGCTTCGTTCACACAGAACTTTGCGTCTAAAACGCTGGCATTCACAACAGGAACTTCTGTTCCGTCAAGCATATAAAGCTTATTGTCTTTTGACACGAATTGTTTTTCTAATTTCATGACACAAGTATATCGTTTTTTTAGTTCTCTGAAAATAGCAAAAACTCTTCCTTAATGTACCAATTATACGGAAGAGTTTTTGCATAAAGAAAAATAAAAGAAATTTTAGTAAAAAAATCAGAATGAACTATTCTGTCAACACCTTAATAACTTCAGCTTTATCCTGTGTAGTAAGGATTTGTGTGCGCTTGTCAGCAGATTTAAACAAAAGACTTACTTCTGCCAAAAACTGAAGATGGGGACCAGTCTTATTTACAGGTGAAAGAGTCATAATAAATATGCGGCACGGCTCCTGATCAAGGCTGTCAAAATCAACAGGGTTATCTGAAATTCCAATACATGCAACCAAATCTGAAACAGAATCTGTCTTTCCGTGAGGAATAGCAATACCATGTTTCATACCGGTAGACATTTTGCGTTCACGATCAAGCACACATTCTTTTGCAGCTTCTTTATCTGTTACTTTCCCTGCTTTTACGAGAACGTCCAGCAATTCATCAATAATTTCTTCTTTTGTAGTTCCCTTTAAATGGAGATCTACAGTATCAAGTGTTAAAACAGTTCTTAAGTCCATACCTTTTATATTAAGTTTACTCTGTGAAATTGTCAAGATAAAATCTCGTGAATATTAAAATAAAAGGCAACCGGTTGCAGATTGTCATTCAAATTGCTTTCTCCGTTCACTTGTACCAAAGCTTTATCTTCCATTATAATGCACAAGTATGGACAATATTCAGAAACTTGTTTCCGACATTGAAAAGATAAAAAAACATTATCGTGCGGAACATGGCAATAATTATGACGGTGAAAAAGTCTGTGAGCAAATCAAGGACCTTTTTACCAAGACAAACAGAACGGTTTCATCACTTGCAAACTCCTTTGCAGACTACTGGAATGACACATACATCCGTACCAGCATGGACATAAAAAACGAACCGTCCGATGACAACATAAACCGTCTTGCAGCATTACAGGGCATTCTTGACGGAGAACCTGAAGACACGGACATTCTTACCGACGAAGACTGGCAGAACCTGTGCGAAACAGTAAATGCCGAAGCAGAAGACATCCCCATAGAAACATTGAATTCACTCATGACAATATTTCTTGACAAAAAGGCTTTTTGACTTATATGAACAACAATCTTTACACCCCCTGCACTCAATGTCCCAGAAAATGTGCAGTAAACAGAAATCAAAGCAAAGGTTTTTGCCGCGAAACTGATGAACTAAGGATAGCAACGGCATGCCTTCACTTCGGAGAAGAACCTCTTGTCACGGTATTTTCGGGCAGCGGTACAATATTCTTTACAGGATGTACACTCCGCTGTTCTTTCTGCCAGAACTATCAAATTTCACAGCAGGGCATGGGAAAAGAAGTCTCTAAGGATGAATTTTTGAAGATGTGCATTAAGCTTCAGGAAAAAGGTGCAGAAAACATCAACCTGATCACCGGAAGCCATCACATTCCTGTAATTGCAGACTACATCCGCCATGCAAAGGCTAACGGCATAATAATTCCATTCGCATGGAATTCAAGTGCATACGAAAGCGTAGAATCCCTGGAACTTTTGAAAGGACTGGTCGACATCTGGCTGCCGGATCTGAAAACGCTGAATTCCTTAATGAGCAAGGAACTTTTTGCGGCGGAAGATTACCCTTCTGTTGCAAAAAAAGCCATCCGATGGATGATTGCCACAAGTCCCATGAACATCATAGAAGTAACGCAAAAAGGCAAAACAAGGGAAAAAATGCTTTCTGGCGTGATAATACGGCATCTTTTTTTACCAGGCAGAATGGCAGACACAAAAATGACTCTAGACTGGCTTAAAAAATTTGCAGACACAAAAAGCTGCATTTCGCTCATGTCACAATACACCCCAGTTCCTTTTACAAAAGAGATTACGGCTTTTCAAAACAGACTTGTAAATTCAGAAGAAGACATAGAACTGAGAAACATAATCGACGAATACGATTTTGACTATCTGTTCTATCAGGATTTAAGTGATGATACAAGCTGGCTGCCGGATTTCAACAGGACACAACCATTCAGCAACAGTCTTGCAACCCCTGTATGGCACTGGAAGGAAGGATTCGTTTAAAAAAGATAAGTGCTAGAAGCACAAGCCCCTAGCACTTACTGTCCTTTCGGACAAATCGGAGAGAGTTTATCAGCTTATTTACAAGCTGATTATTATTCTATCGTAAAAAAAAAATTATGTCAATAAAAATAATATTTTTTTCTTTTTATTTTGCAATAATCGCCATTCATATTATATAATGTTATATTATGGAAGCGATTGCAACAGAAGACATTGACATGGATTTTAACATTTCTTCGATGAACGAAAAGTTCGATATGGACGCACTGGACAACTGGACAACAACCATAGGATTGATTCAGTCTGTCATTTCACTAATCGAAAATACCATACCCACTGTTTCAGCGCGTATATTCTACCACACAAAGGAATATCACGAATACAGGGAAATAGACAAAGAAGGCGTAATTTCCATTCCAGACGATTCCATACTGACAGGATGTCTTTCCATGGTCAGTGAAAGCATTTCTCTGGAAAAGTTTTTTTCCGATTTTCAAATAGACGATCCAATAATTGCCGAAATATTAAAGTCTGCATACAAGGGACAAGTAATAGTACCTATTGTCCACGGATTTGATTTGCTTGCATTCATCCTTATATGCGAAAAATCTGACGATCTGCCGGTCTCAATCACGCCAGAAAACATTACATTCCTCAACAATCTTTCTGCCAGACTTAAGGTCAGCCTGTACGCAGCGTCCATTGCCGACAAAAGACAGCGCGAACTTTTACAGATGACGCAATATCCGTTTGTCCTGCAAAGGCATGATTCACTCAAAAAGGTTTACGATGAAATGCTCAATGACCTCGCAACGCAGATCCATTTTGACAAAGGCATTGCCTACGCATTTGACGAAGACAGGAACGTCCTTTATCCTTTCGTCACTAAAAACATAAACAGAAAGGTGTCGGAACTTTGCCCCGGACAAGGAATTTCTGGGCAAGTTTTTGAAGGGGGAAAATCAATCTTTGTTCCGAACAGAGTACTGCACCCTTCATATTCCATACTTAGGGAAGAAAAATTTATTGATGGCTCTTTCATAAGCGCTCCATTCGGAAACGAAAAGACAAAACTGGGAGTCATAACTCTTGTAAGAAGCAAGAACAACAAAAAGACATTCAGTGTCGAACACAGATATATGCTGGAAATTGCGGCAGCCTTTATAGCAAGTGAAATAACAAACAGGCAGCTGTTTGCAAAACTTGATGCAAGCAACTTCAACATGGTTGAATCACTTACGCGTGCACTCGAAGCAAAGGATTCTTACACAGAAGGACATTCCGAGAGAGTCACAAAATATTCCGTTGCAATTGCAAAAAAACTGGGATATCCCGAAGACAAGCTTCATTACATACGATATGCGGCAATGCTTCACGACATTGGAAAAATCGGCATTGCAGATGCAATCATAAACAAACCAGGTCGGCTTAACGATGACGAATTCAATGCAATCAAGAGCCATACGGAAATAGGATACAGAATTCTTTCAGTGAACCCGTTCTTTAAGGATGTAAAGGATTTTGTACGATACCATCACGAAACATTAAATGGCTCTGGATACCACCACAAAAAAGAAGGAGAATTCCCGGAAGAGGCAATGATTATAAGCTGTGCCGACATTTTTGATGCCCTAAATACCGACCGCCCTTACAGAAAGGCCTTGAGCAAGGAAATAATCATGCAGGAAATGGAAAAAAATGTAGACATACACTACAAGCGTGAAATGCTTGATGCCCTTTTAGAGTTTTTGCAGGAAGAAAAACAAGAGCAGACAACTCCCTCAGAATCTTAAGGGAGTATAAAACTACAGAGAATTCTGCTCAACCTCGTACTTGTCATGCTGTTCCTGCAGCATGTCCATAACATGGTCAATCATTTTCTGTTTTGGATCCGCTTCGTCTTTTGGAAGGGATGCCATATATTCTTTTCTAAAAGGCTTACATTCTATTACAGGACTTGCAGAACAAAGCATTTTTGCCGGCGCAATCAAATCGTTCAGCATGTTTTCGTCCTGCAATTCAAGCATAAGACCGTTAATGCTTACCAAAATTACAATATCAAACAGTCGCAGATAGCTGTCTATCTCGCGAAGGCCTTTTTTTGTTTCCGGGTGTCCGGGGCGGTATCGTGTACCGGAAGGGAATACAAGGATGGCTTCGCCCCTTTTCTTACAGTCGTCCATGGCATGCATGGCGGCAAGATTTATTTTACGAGCCCTAAGTTCTTCCTGCTTTGCCTCTTCTTCAGACTCTGCATTCTCCTCATTCTTGGACAGGCTTCTTGTAGGATATATGACGACACGAGTAAAGCTTTCCGCAAAAGAACGGACCACAGGACTGTCTTCATTAAGCTTCATGCCAGCAATTGCAACGATTCGCTTTGAAAGCTTTGAAAGCTTTTCATTACCGGAATGTTCCAGCATATAGCAGAGCACAGGCAAATCAGTATTGGAATAGTGCTCCATAAGGATCAAGCCGCTTTTGCCAGCCTGAATCTGATCATAGAAGTTCTCAAAGTTCTCAATGCCGCCAAGACGGCTTTCAGGAAGAAGGTTTTCTTTAACAAGCTGATCCATCAAACGGCGCGTATCAGGATTGGCAGGCTGATAAACATTAGTCTCATCAATCTTTGCAGCAGCATGAGACATTGTTGCCAGCTGCTTAAACATATCTTTATATCGTTCTATAAGGGACTGCTTTTCCATAACTGCATATTCTAAGAATTTACCTTACAGATGTCAACATCATTAGTTTCTATGAAGTTTTATCGAAAAGTTGAGAACCTCGATATTGCCAGTTTTTTCCTCGTAGCCTGCATAAAGCGGAACAAGATTTTCATACAGTCCGTATTTGACTTCTTCGTTTGACAGCGGTATAATCTTCTTTTGTGCTTGACATTCATTCCTTTATGGCTGATACTTAGGGAACTTTTGTTCTTTGATAGCCAGTAGTTAGGTAAACTCCCATTTGTACCACTATGCAGGAAATAATCCGGTACGCTATATAGACCCTGATGGAAAAGTTGCACAGTTTGTTGTTGGAGCAATAACTGGATTTGTTTCAAGTGCAGCTATTAATTTTGGTGGACAAGTAATAAGTGGTTTGGCTCATGGTAAATCCTTAAAAGAATCGGTCACAACTGTTGATGTCGGCTCCGTTGTAACCGCAGGTTTAGGTGGTGCCGTTACAGGAGCCATAACAGGTGGATTGGGGTCTGTAAAAGCGATAAAAGACGCAATGGTAATGTCCAAGACCATTAATGGAATTGTAAATTCAACAGCAAATGTTGCTGGAAGTGTCGTAAGTACCGTAGCAAATAATGCTTTGAATGATGAAAAATTAGATAAAGGCCTCGGCTTAAATGTTGGTTTAGCAATTGGAGCTGGAGTTGTTTCTGGGCTTACCTCACCTGGTGCAAATAAATTAATTGAACATGAAGGCGGAGCAATAAAAGAAAACTTTGTAAAACTTTCTACATTGGATGAGGGGAATACAATAACAACTATAAAACAAGTATCTTCAGATAACTCTGTAAAAGAAGCATTTATTAGTGTCGGTCAAGAACTTGCAGGAAGATTAGTTGAATAGTTTATGAAAAGCAATCTCAGAAATATTATAGTCTTGGTGGTAGATATATTTGTCTCATTATTTTATTTGGCAATACTTATTTTTCTAATAAATAAGTTTTATGGTTTTTCTACAATATTTGATGTTTTAGTAATGGTGGTAAAAAATAAAAATCTTGCGATAATTTTGATAACTTTTTGTTTAGTTGGGCCTCTGGCATTTATTCTGAAAGCTATTAATAAAAGATTATAGCTTGAATACAAGCCCCACATCTAGTGTTTTCAGACCGTCTAAAAACGCTAGTTTTTATTCCAACAAGTTATCAGGATAAGCAAAACTGTGCTATAATGAGGTCAGGAGGAAACAAATGCCAGTATTATCAATGTTTTATGGAATCATAATCCGAATGCAAAGTGAAAAAGGCGGTAAGCATCATCTTCCTCATATTCATGTAATCTGTGGTGATGATGAATCCGTTTTTTCGCTGGAAGGAGAACAGATAGAAGGAACTATCTCGTCTTCAAAAAAGAAGCTGGTTGAAGCATGGATAGAAATTCATAAGGAAGAACTGATGGCAAACTGGAAACTCCTTGAAGAGGGAGAACAGTTCTTTAAAATTGAACCTTTGAAATAAGGGGGCAAGAATGTTAAGACCGACAGTAATAAAAGCAATTCCCAAGGATAATTACAAACTGCTCCTTGAATTTGATAATGGTGAAAAGAAATCCTTTGATGTAACTCCCTATATTAAAGGTTCTTGGTTCGGGAAATTACATGATAAACCGTATTTTTCTTCTGTAAAAGCAAACGGATTTAATATTGAATGGCCAGACGGGCAGGATATCTGTCCTGATGACTTATATTATAACAGTGTTGAATCCACTGATATACCCCATATTTAGTGTTTTCCTTCCGTCTGGAAACGCTAGTCTTTATTCCTACAAATGAATGTTTGTCGGACTAGAGGGCAGAATTTTTACCAGTTTTATTGAAAATTACTTAATTTGTCAGACTCAATTTTCATTGTAACTTTGGCTTATTGGCAAAGTGAGTTTGGCTTATTGCCAGACTGAGTTTGGCTTATTGCCAGACTGAGTTTGGCTTATTGCCAGACTGAGTTTGGCTTATTGCCAGACTGAGCTTGGCTTATTGCCAGACTCAGTTTCCCT
>CAMVHR010000031.1 GCA_947167345.1 uncultured Treponema sp. | reverse complement strand
ACTTTTACCGCAGCCTGTAGCTCCAAAGTAAATACCACCTTTACCATTTCCATTAGGACGGATTGCAGAACCAATACTTTTATACAAAGATTCAGCCGCAAAGAACTGAGGATAACGGCAGACAATTTTTGTTTCCTTATCGCTGGAATCTGGAAAGTAAACAAAGTCTTTTATAACTTTTACAAGCCTGTCTTTACGGAAAAGCCCCTTTACCATTGTGATAAGAGAAGAGATTCCATCAACTTCCTTGTCTGTACTTTCAACCTTACGCCAGGCATAAAAATATTCATAAGAGCTAAAAAGCGAACCAATCTTATTATTCACTCCGTCGCTGATTACAACAAAAGCATTGTATTTGAAAAGTTCTGGGATATCTCGGCGGTAGCGGATTGTAAGCTGCTTATAAGCATCTTCAATTGTTGTGTTTTCTTTGATTGCCGACTTAAACTCAAGGACAACAAGCGGAAGTCCGTTTACATAAACAATACCATCTGGAATACGAAGCTGTTCGCGTCCCTGAATCTCAATCTGATTTACAATTTCAAAAAAGTTTAGTTCTGGCTCTTCAAAATCAATAAGCTGAATAAAAAGGTCCTTCTGCCAGGAACCTTTGGTTCCTGTGTCTTCGCGGCGGAAGGTAAAGCCGTTGCAGATTAAATCCAGCATCCGCTTGTTTGCATCGTAATCAGAACCGCTTATGTTTTTTAGCTGAGTTATAATGGAAGAGATTTCACTTTCAGACAGAAAATCAGCAGCATATCGATGGCGCAAAAATGCCGCAAGCAATTCAGGCAGAAGAACATCAGTCTTTTCACGGTGAATATCCTGCCCAGTCTGGTGAGTATATCCTTCGTTTTCAAAGAGCTCCATTATCGAAAGTTCAAGACTGTGTTCTGTGAATTGCATAAAACTCTCCTTCTATTTTTGATTCTTAAATTCTTCGGCAACAGCAGACGGACCATCCCACCAGAGTTTTGTTGAATCATCATAAAGCATTTTTGCAGTATTAGATTTCATAAAATCAAGAAGGACTTTTTCCTGCGGCTGATTTGTTTCCAAAGCAAGCTGTTCAACAGCCATTTTTGCAGTCAAATCCATGGCAAACAAAGTTTTATCACTGGGTTTGTTTTCCATTTCTTACTCCAAAGAAACCTTTTCGCTTTTCAAAAATTCCAATGCAGCAATCGCTTTTTCACTTCTAAAACAAAACTGATCTTTCAAACGTTCAGGCAGCAACAGACTTATGCACATTTTATCAGCCTGTTCACTTCCCATTGTACCAAAAACATTATTCATATATGCAATGATAGTTGCGTTAGTATCATCATTTGCAATCTTGCCGGAAATCACATCATAATTCTGCATAGAGTTTTTTATGTTAGGAAATACCCCGTTTCGTCTGTGAGCAACAATGGTATGAAGCCATTCAAGGTTAGCTGTCTCAAATGCAAAAGTTTTCAGAGAATCAGAAGCACTCACTTTGAAAAAAGAGATATGTGCAAACTTTTCAGAATAAGGAATCACTCCTTTTAATTTTGCCTTTGTTGCAGAAATCTTGGCAAAAGACTTAGCCTGTTCTTTAGAAGTTGTAAGATAAAAGCCCTGCCCAAAATCCTTGTACATAGCACATTTTGTTAAATCAGGATTTTCCACAACACAATAGCTTCCGTGATACAACAGCATTCCGTTTTTCAACTCGTTCATAATGCTGCTCCTTTAGCTTTGAGGAAATCTTTTACTTCTTCAAAAACAGCCTCATCACCTTCCACATGAAAAATACCGAAGCCATCCCGAATAAATGGCAGTACTTTATATTGATCAAAAATCTCCGCTGCTTCTTTTAATGAAAGCGAATACTTTTCTGCCATCATGCGCAAAAGGCGAATCTGCATAAATAAAATCTGCTGTGCCTCGTTCATAAGCTATTCCTCTGTTATATTATATCACAATTTCTTGTATTTAGGATGGAGAGAGCCTCGCTTTATGCGTTTTTCAATTTTATTCCTCCACTTCCTCATAATAATATGAATAATCAATGCCTTTCATAAACATTTCGCGGTCATCAATTTTATCGGTCAAAGCGTTTTTTAAAAGGTCACGAATCTTTGTACTGTCTGAATGGCTTTCCATCATAGCCTGTAAATATTCATTCTTGCCAATTTTACTCCAGTCTACGCACTTTTTAAGGCGTTTTTTCAAAATCAAATCAAGCCATATTCGAGTGCTGCGACCATTTCCTTCCATAAAAGGATGAGCCACATTCATTTCTACATATTTATCGACAATTTCATCAAAAGAGTTTTCGCTCATTTTGTCTATATTCGCCAATGCCTCATTCAGATACTGAGCAACGCAAAAAGTAAAATCCCCTTTGCTTATAGTTTTAGTTCTTATTTTTCCTGCAAAATCATAAAGACCGCCAAAAATATACGCATGAATCTGTTGTAAAGCCTTTGTAGTTCCAACATCTTCATCCGAAACCAAATCACTATTTAAAAATGTATAGGCTTTTTTCTTGCTTTGTCCGTCAATCGTGTTGTCGCTGTAATTGAACCAATCAAGAAATTTGGCGGCATTGTTGTTAGGAAAATGCTTTGCAAGAATCTGAACGCAGTCATAATCAAGGGCATCTGCCGCACGCTTTTTACCGTCTGGAGCTGTAAATTTGAAGTCGTGAGTGATACTCACGAGTTGAACTCCTTCTGAGCTAAATTTCTTTTTTAGCCATCGCCAGTAGTTTCCAGCCTTTACATAATCTTCTTCATTGTTTATTGCCCTTATAATATCAATCGCAGAAAACCACCATTTAGAATTCTCCTCATCCCAAACAGCGCGAACTTCCCTGTCATTAAAAAAGCGAATAGAAATCTTGTTCATCATTTGAACCTCCAAACTGTCATTCCGAACTTGCTTCGGAATTTATTGTTAGGAGGGGAAAGCCTTCCCCTCGCTCCAGCCCGCGCCCACACAGCTGTCTTGCGCTACCCCTTCTAGCGGGGATACCCCGCAACGCCCCTATTCATACATTATTTTCAGTTTCATCCATTTTATTGACAGAAATAATCTCTTCATTTACATAATCCAATTGTACAATAAATTTAAATGATTTATTTTCTGCTATTTCCTTTAAGAAATAAGATTCGTTCCAATCTTCCAGATACCCCATATCTTCTTCCCAATCCCATTTATATATATAGACATCAAGAGAAAAATCTATATCACATTCAAGTACAAATGCACCAATATTATTTTCTATTTCTTTTGCATCACTTATGTTTTCTACCATTGATAGACCAATGTACATAATATCAACAGAATCATGAGGAAAATTTAAAAACTCCAAGAAATCATTTTCATCAAACAAAGATTCATGAATATAAGGTTTTAGCATAGTTTTGAATTTTTCTGTTTTCATAAACCTGCATGCTTCAATTTTATATTCTTGTTGTATAGATTTTAATTCAGGTTCAATTTTTGTTTTATAAACATCGGAAAGGTTCTTGCAACAAAATAATTTATCTTGCAGTTTTAGAGAATTTAATTCATCAGATAAATCTGAATTGAGTCTAATATCATTCTTTTTATATAATTCTGTATCAAAAAAATCGACAGGATTATTACAAATAAATATAACTTCTTCAATTTTTTTATCTTGAAGTAATTCTTTTATATTTTCCCATATTAAAGTGTCTCTGTACCCATTGTGTCCTTTTTCATCAAAAGGTTTCTTTCTACTTAATGCACGCTCTACTATGTTTGAATGAGGAACTTTTGGATATGGAATAGTTTTTCCAATCTTATTAATTTGAGAATTGAATAAATCTATTGATTCTCTTTCATTTTCTTCCGAAATATATCCGTTTTTTAATTGCTCTGCATCTTTCTTAATTTCTTTAATAATTGAAAAAATATTACCAAACGAACTAGAAAGTTCCTTATTTGTTTTTCTTATAAATTCTTTTAGTTTATTTAGACTTTCATCTATAACAATCTGTGGGAAATAGACATATAAATCCATTAAATCAGCATTAGATTTTATAGTATTCAAAAAATCTAAATCATTCATAAGAAAACCACTAGAAACAATTGCACTTGTATCGTAAATAATTACTTTCATAATTTCATCCTTAAAATGGAATATCTTCTGGAAATCCACTTGAATCAAAGTTCCTGTTTATTAGCTCAGTAACAACTTTATAAAACTGAGGTAATACCTGCTTGTAATTTGATTTTATTTTGTCATGTAAATTATTTAATGATTCAATATCTTCTCTTGGAATATAATATTCTTCCTTAAAAATATGTAAGTTAAGAAACAACGTACTAAAAACAAATTGTGTAGCAAATAAATCGCGAAATAATATATTATGAAGATTGTTCAACATATCTTCAATTTGATTTATCTCTAAATATGATGTTGTCTTAAAAAGTGGAAAACTTCTATATCCGTCTTCATATGGATCATATGAAGAGCCTGTACATATTCTAGACATAATTCGTTGGATTTCATGACGCAATTCATTTAATTCTTCTAACTTCAAATCGTCCATAACATTTGATTTCAATTCTACTTCTTTTTTCTCTTGAACTAATTTGTTTAAAAAGTCATTATTCTCTATTTCAATTGTCAAAGAAGTTTTTGAATTAAATTCCTTCTTTAATGTATCAGCATTTTCTGTAAAACCATGGTCATTTGAAACAAATAATACGGATTCAGTTTCTGAATTCTTTGAGAAATAATCCATTAATGAAAGCCATAGGATTGTATCCTTAAAACCTTTATCACTTGCCCCTTTGATAAAGGGAGGCATCTTCTTATTAACTCTATCAATTATCTCTGAAAAGGTTTCTTGTGATTTAGAAAATGGAATTATTTTTCCCGAAAAAAGAGTATCATAATTATTTTGTATTCCTTTTTTACGAGATTCAAAACATTTATCAAATTCGACAAGAACATCAACTTTTGCAAAAGGTTTTATCTCAGTTGCTAATTTTTCTATCTTATCGTAATTTGCTCTTAAATCTAAATATTGCTGAGAAATCCGCTCATCAATTGACAACTGCGTAACAAAAACTTCATAACTTTTACTTAGTTTTTCAACAACTGAATTTAAGTCTTTTGAATGTTCAATTATAAAATTTGTATCAAAAATTAGTGCAATTTTGTTTTCCATAGAGAATTTTTCTCCTATTATAAGTGATATTCATAATCAATTAATTTAATTGGCTTGTCTCGTTTTATATATTCAGGTCTATACCATAAGGCCATAGTTGTAAGCACAACAGAATTAACAAACATACCTCGATAATTTTTTTCTTTCTTAAAGTCCACAGGGGGATCCGCCTTCAATTGCAAACAAAAATCACATATCGGCTGACTTGAGAAACTCAACTCTTCTAACTTATGTGCAAATTCATTTCTTATCTTTCTTATAAGATTTATTTCTTCATATTCTTTTGGAGTAATAAAACCAAGTGCAAAACAAAGGTTTATTTTAGCACTGAAAGTTCCAATCGGAGCATTTGAACCACAAAGCAAATCTTTTTTCGCTTTATTATCTAACAAGCAAATATCAAGTATTCGTTCTAATTTGGAATCTATCATAGCAGCTCCAACAAGTGCTGCACCTCTGTCTGTTTCTGATTGAAAATATGATAAAAAATGCGAAAATAATTTTAGATCTTCTTCTTTCATTGCATTCTCTCCTTACATTCCGCTTATGCGAGAAATTACAAGCTGCCTAAAAGATTGTAATTTTATAATCTCTTCCAGATTATCTGAAATACAAGTAAATGTTTTTCTTAAAAAGTCATTGTATTCTTTCATAATTGAATCATCAAAATATGGAATATTCAAATTTTGGATATTTTTCAAAGGTAACTTAGCTTGAACAGCTCCAACAGTTGCTTGTGAAATTGCATATTGTCCAGCTTTACTTCGTAAATAAATAAGAACATATTCTGGAATAAGATTTTTCATCTTTGTAAGTTTTACACAATTTTCTGTAAGATTTGCTTTATCAAGCGATTTATGAACTATCGCGGTAAGTCCAATTGTACCTACAATCGAAATCAATAAATCGTTAGTTTCAGTTATATATCTTGCAATTTCTTTTTGGGTTTCATCATCAACATATAGAAAGTTATTATTCAGAATAACAAAGCAATTCTCTTTTATATCGCGTATTCTTATATACGGATGAGAATTCCTATTTTCTATTAAATCTGAATCTAATGGTAATCTCTTGCCACCTTTCACTTCACAAATTGATTCTATTTTTATAGTTTTCTTTTCAAGAGATTCATCATCAAGCATATTCTCTAATTTCAGAATTGCCGTCTTTTCCAGATTTTCATTTATCTTCTGCTTAAGCTGGATGCGTTTTGTGATGGCGTTGTAGGTGTTTACGATTTTCTGTTGTTCTTTTAGATCGGGTAGTTGTATTTTGATTGATAAAAAATCATTCCATGCAAAAACAATTGTAGAACTTCCCCAGGCCATAAAGTTAGTTTGTCTATCCCATTCTGAACGGTTAAAATAAATCCATAAATATTCAGAAAGAACAATCTTCTTTGCATCTTCTTTTACAAAGAATGCAACATTATTCCAACTTGTTATAAATGTTTTATCAGTATCATTGTATCCCATTCCGAGTCTAACACCATGCGTTCGAGGGTTATAAACAAATGTATCTGGTTTTACAATATAAAACTTATCAAGTGCTGTTTGTGTCAAATTTGCAATAGTTGGAATTAGTCCCTTTTCAATTGTTACGCCAACAATATCTTCAAGACCATACTCAAGAGATGTATTTCTTTCTGCAACTTCTTCAATTAAATCTAAAAAAGGATATTCTGTTAAATTCGCACTCATCTACTTTTCTTCCTCATCTTCCAAAAAGACAGACGCCTTTGTATCTTCTGTAAGGCCGATTCCATCTCTTGCATTGAGTGGTGTAACGACTTTCTTTCCTGTTTTCTGCTCAAGTTCAATGCGGGCGTTTTTTGCGATGCTTGCACCGTCTACAGCGTTCTTTACATGGTCGCCAAAGTTTTTAGGGTCGTTGGATTCAGAGATTTCTTTTGTAGAAAGTTCTGCCAGCATATTCAAGACAAGTTCCTTGTTTGTCATGTTATCGCGTAGATTTTCTTTTTTGAGGCCTTTGTATTCCTTGTATTCTTTTGCAGTTTTGCCGGCCCATGTTTTGTAAATAATGTCGGTAAGAGTGGCAAACTGAACGCCCTCTTTTAAACCGTGCTTTTTCCATTCGTCAGTAAGGTCTTTGCGGATTTCTATAGATTTAAGACGCTGATTAATCCAATTATCCGAATATCCCAAAGCATGATATTCTGCCAAAGCCCGCTGAATTCCCTGCTCCGGGTCCTGCATTTCATCAAGTCGTTCTTTTGCAATCTGAGCCATCCAGAGTTTAAATGGCTCCGCCTTTGGAGAAGGAATTGATTGAATCAGGCGGAAAAGCTGCTCGGTATTAAGGCAATCCGTAAGACGCATTTTTCCATCTGGAGCTGGCATTTTCAAAGCGTGACAATTTGTCACGGTTTCATTTCCTTCTTCTTTGAGACGTTGTTTTAATTTTCGCCAATAGGCTGGAGCATCTTTGCTTTCCGTCAAAACGGCGATAACATCCACAACCGAAAAATACCATTCTTCGCTTTCTTTATCCCAAAGGGTACGGACTTTTTTGTCTTCAAACAGTTTTATCTGGGTATTTTCTGTCATTCAATCACCTCCCAATGGCCGTTTTTGTCTGCGCCTACTCGTTTGAGTAAATTCATTTTTTCAAGTTTTCTAAGATTTACTCTGACTGTTTCGCGTGTCCGGTTTATCTTTTCTGCTAAATCATCATAGGTATAAGATGGGTTTTCTTTTAGAAAACTTATCAACTCAGCTTGTACTTTATTTACAGGCAGATTTACAGGCAGGTTTTTATCATTTACAGGCAGATTTTGCACCGAACTTTTTTCGTTTTCTCCGAACTTTTTGATGTATTCATCATAATCAATATGGGTATATCTGTTTTTAAGTTCGTTGTTTTCGCCAAGAATAAGGTTTCGGAAAAAATTTTCCAGATAGACAGGATTTTCTTCTATTCCTTCTTTAATATTTTTGTAATTTGCACGTACAAGGGCATTTCTAAAGTACCAGCTGTTTTGGGCAAAAATATCGTTATCAACTTTGTAGCCCATTGAACGAAGATATTTAATTGTAAAAACGGCTGTGGTTCGGGTATTTCCTTCTCCGAATGCGTGAATCTGCCAGAGCCTTGAAACAAAAAAAGTAATATGCTTTATGATTTCATCTGTAGAAAGCCCTGTGTACTTAAAATTACGTTCCATTTCAAAATCGTAATCAAGAGCAGCCTTAAGTTCAAAAGAAGCTCCGTACATTACGGTATCGCCATTTAATACCCATTCTTTTTTTGTAATATCGTAATCGCGGATTTTACCAGCAAACTTAAAGATTCCTTCGAAAAGTCTTTTGTGAATTGCAATCAGATGAGAAGGACTAAAATTAAAAGATGGCTCACTGAGAATCTGAGCAATACGGCTGGAAACTTTATCGGCCTCTTCGGTTCTTTCATCATCCTGATTTCGGGCTGTACGGCTTTCATAATAAGAATCAATCAGATTTTTTGCTTCATCAAAAGAAAGCTCGCCTTCTATATTCTTTTTTGCGGTTTCATACAAATAAGAAGAAGTCTTAAGACCATCAACCTGCTGCAAACCAATGGCTGTAGACCAAGCAAAAGTTTTGTCTTTTTTACTAGCATCTGTATGGCGGATGTATTCTTCAAAATCTATTTCGTATGGATTTTTTTCTGACATATCATCCTCCTACAGTTTAATCTCGTAACCCAAGTCTTTGAAAACTCCAAGCAGTTCTTTTTTGCTTTCTTCTTCCTGTTTGAGAAGGTCTGTCAGTTCAGATTGAAGAGCTTTCATGGCAGAATCATAATCTTGAGTTTCATCGCGGTTTACAAATTCAATGTAGCGGCTTGGAACCAGGTTGTAGCCTTTTTCAACAATTTCCTTTTTATTTGCACTGTAGCAGAATTCCGGAATATTTTTGTAAGTTTCGTTAGCTCCGGCCTGCTGCCATGCGTGGAAGGTTGATGTTACTTTGTCGCGATCTTCTTGAGTCAGCTCGATGTATTTTTTTTCAAAAGGACTTCCCATCTGACGCAAATCCATAAAAAGAACTTCGTCTTCACGGTTGCGATAGTTTTTGATTTTTCCGTTATGTTCAACTGTGCGGCTTTTTTTGTTTTTATTCAAAATCCAAAGCGTTACGGAAATATCAGTTGTATAAAAAAGGTTTCTTGGAAGAATTACAATTGCTTCCACAAGATTGTTTTCAATCAACTGCTTGCGGATTTCTAATTCCTGACCTTCGCCGCTCAATGCACCGTTTGCAAGAAGAAAGCCTGCTGTTCCGTTTGTGCTGAGTTTTGAAACCATGTGCAAAATCCAACCGTAATTCGCATTACTTGTTGGTGGAACTGTATAGCCGTTCCAGCGGGCATCGTTTACAAGTTCATTTTCTGCGCGCCAGTCTTTCTGATTAAATGGTGGATTAGCCATTATGTAATCAGCACGTAAATCTTTATGAAGATCGTTTGTAAACGTATTGGCAGCTTTTTCACCAAGGTCGCATGGAATGCCACGAATTGCAAGATTCATCTTTGCAAGTTTATATGTAGTCGTTGTTCCTTCCTGACCATAAACTGAAATATCTTTTGAGTTTCCGGCATGATTTTCTATAAACTTAAGCGACTGAACAAACATACCACCGGAACCGCAGCAAGGGTCATAGATTTTTCCTTTGTATGGCTCAATCATTTCTGCAATAAGATTTACAACAGATTTTGGAGTGTAGAATTCTCCCTTTCCTTTTCCTTCCTGCAGAGCAAACTTTGTAAGAAAATATTCGTATACACGGCCCATGATGTCGTTTTCTTTATCTGCATTTGTCTGGATGTTGTTTATTTCATCTAAAAGGGCTGCAAGCTTTGAAACATCAATTCCAAGTCGGGAATAATAGTTATCTGGAAGTGCGCCCTTTAGAGACGGATTTTGTTTTTCTATTGTATTGAGCGCAGTGTCGATTTTGAGAGCAATATCATTCTGCTTTGCATTTTGCATAATGAAAGGCCAGCGACTTTCTTCTGGCAAAAAGAAGACATTCTTTTGTGTATAAAATGCCTGAACATCTAAATATTTTTCTTTGCCCTCAGCTTTAAGTTCTTCGCGGCGAGCTTCAAACTTATCATTAACAAATTTCAAAAAGATTAGACTAAGTACAACGTGTTTATATTCTGCTGGTTCAACTGTTCCGCGAAGTTTATCGCATGCCCCCCAAAGAGCGTCTTCAAAGCTGACCTGTTTTTTTGCTTTTGCCATTTATAAATCCTATGATTTTTCGAAGTTCCCTTAATTATATCACAAATATGGTAAAAATATGATGGAGTCGTCCAAAAATACCAATATTTTCTCACCTGCATGACACACCCTAGATAAAGGCCGCTATCGCACCTATTTACAATTTGTAAATAGTTTTTATAAAATAACTGGTATGTTTGCACATGTCCTGTCGCAGATGAACAGGAATCATCTTGCAGAAATAAAAAATTGTCTGCTAAGACTAATATCGAAAAAAAGAGCCTATGTAGCACGGCAGTTATCGGAACAATCCTCATCATGAGGATTGGGGCAAAAAAAACAGCTTCTGCCTAATTGACGTTAAACAGAAGCTGGGTATAGATTCCATAGCAGAATCAAAAAGGATTAAATTATTTTACTATAAATCAATGCTCTTGTCAAAGATTTTTTTTGTACATTGGTGTTGCAGGACTCGTGTCTGGCGAGCCCCAGAAAAATCAAGCATTCTCGGATTCACAACCAACTTTACTCCCAGTGCAATAAGCAAGACAATTAGTATACAAGAATGATTATTCGGGGCATTCTGTATTTTTGTAATGCGAATGTTCTTTCCCTTATTAAGTAATACGCATAAAACTTCTTGCATTTATAGAGATAAAAGATTATACTAAGTTTTGTTAGCTCAATCTAACTTTATTATCTTTCAAGGTTTTATTTATGGATACAGCAGAAATCGATGAAGCAGGACACGGATTGCAATTTTATGGCAAGACCAAAGTTGAAAGGCTTGAAAAAATAGAAGGTCAGCCCAATGTTTACATCTTACAGACAACGGTTGAATGTGAACGCAAGAATCAGAGTGCGCCCAAACCAGGGCAGTTCTATCTTATCAGAAGTGCAAAATCATCAGTAAATTACAATCGTCCGATTAGTGTTTATCATAGTGAAGAGTGGATAAACAACGAAGGCAAAAAAAAGATTCTTATTCAGTTCATGATACTTGAAAAAGGACGGGGAACAGAAGAACTTTGCCACATGACACTATGGGATGATATTTCCATAATAGGTCCTTTAGGAACACCATGGCCTGTAGAAGAATGTCTTGAAATAGTAAAAAGAAATCAAGATAAGCCAAAAATATGCATCATTGGAGGAGGAATAGGTGTTGCACCTGTTGCAAATCTTGCACACAGCTTACCAGATTATTCATACGATTTTTATGCAGCCTTTAAATCCGGCTCTTACGGATTGGAACGAGTAAAGGCAAAAAAACTACTTATTACAACAGATGACGGTTCCTGTGGCATTCACGGAATGTTGCCGTGCGCACTTACAAAAGATGCCGTAAAACAAGCAGGTTATGAACTGATTTTAGCATGTGGCCCTACTCCTGCATTAGTTTACATACAAAAACTGGCTTCGGAACTTGGCATAAAATGTTATATAAGCATGGAGCACAGAATGCTCTGCGGACTGGGAGCCTGTCTTGGATGCACATTGGAAACAACCGAGGGGCTTAAGCGATGCTGCAAAGACGGACCTGTTTTTGAAGCTCAGAAAATCATATTTGACAAGCCCTCGCCACGCAGACCGCCTCTTGAAAAATATGAAGAGCCAGATTTAAGTGTAGACATTGCAGGAGTCCATTTTAACAACCCTACAATTGCAAGTGGAGGAACTTTTGCATTCGGACAGAATTTCCGTGGAGTAAGTCCTGTTTCATATTGGGGAGGAATCGTTTCAAAAGGTGTTACCCTTGAACCAAGAGAAGGAAACCATGGAGAACGCAGTCTTGAAGTGGCTGGTGGTAACATGAATTCAATTGGACTTCAAAACCCGGGAATACCTTATTACATAGAAAAGTTACTGCCCAATATGATCGGACTTGGTCCTGTCGTAATTACAAATCTTGCAGGAAGTGATATTGAATCTTATGTTGAAGGAGCAAAACTCCTGGATAAAACAGAATGTGACATGATAGAACTTAACATCAGTTGTCCGAACATAAAGGCGGCGGGTCTTGCATGGGGCATGAGTGCGGAAACAGCCTTTTACTGTGTTTCAGCCGTTCGTGCGGTTACAAAAAAGCCTCTCATGGTAAAGCTTTCTCCCAACGCCGCTGACAACCGACCAATTGCACTTGCTTGCATAAAAGCTGGAGCAGACGCAATCAGCCTTATAAATATGATTCACGGAGTTGCAATTGATATTGACAAGGGAAAACCTTTCTTCAACAACGTCCATGCAGGTTACTCAGGTCCGGGGTTAAAACCCCTTGCCCTCAGAATTGTTTATGATGTAGTTCAAGAGATAAACAAGCTTCCGCCAGAAAAACGGGTTCCTGTTATCGGTATTGGAGGAATCTGTACATGGCAAGATGCAGTGGAATTCATTATGGCAGGAGCAAGTGCCGTCGAAATTGGACAGGCAAAATTTATAAATCCAAATGTTGCCTTGGACATTCAAAAAGGTCTAAGGACTTTTATGAAGACGCATGGGTACCACAATCTTGCAGAAATGCGTGGAATTGCACAAGTAGAACGACACAACTCAGCCCACACCGATGAAAAGGGACATTTTGCAGATTTAAAAGAAATGATGAAATAGCATTTTGAAAAAAAAAGATAGGAGGACTCTAATCATGAGTGAATTTTTTAAGGACATTCCTCAAATCAAATTTGAAGGAAAAGAAAGTAAAAATCCATGGGCATTCAAGTACTACAATCCAGAACTGATGCTTATGGGTAAAAAGATGTCGGAACATCTTCCTTTTGCAATGGCATGGTGGCACAACCTTGGTGCAAATGGTGTGGACATGTTTGGAGCTGGAACTGCCGACAAGTCTTTCGGTCAGATTCCTGGGACAATGGAACATGCAAAGGCTAAGGTTGACGCAGGAATTGAATTCATGCAGAAACTTGGCATCAAGTATTACTGCTGGCATGATGTAGACCTTGTTCCAGAAGATGCAAATGACATCAACGTAACAAACAAAAGGCTTGATGAAATTTCAGATTACATTCTTGAAAAGACCAAGGGAACTGACATTAAATGCCTTTGGGGAACGGCAAACATGTTTGGCAATCCCCGCTTTATGAATGGCGCAGGTTCTACAAACTCAGCCGACGTTTATTGTTTTGCTGCAGCACAGGTAAAAAAGGCTCTTGACATTACAGTAAAACTCGGTGGCAGGGGATATGTCTTCTGGGGCGGACGAGAAGGTTATGAAACACTTTTAAACACGGACGTAAAACTAGAACAAGAAAACATTGCGAACCTCATGCACATGGCGGTTGATTACGGTCGATCAATTGGATTCAAGGGAGATTTCTATATTGAACCAAAACCAAAAGAACCAATGACTCATCAATATGATTTTGATGCTGCAACTGCAATAGGCTTCCTTAGACAATATGGTCTCGACAAAGACTTTAAGATGAATATTGAGGCAAACCATGCAACGCTGGCAAACCACACCTTCCAGCATGAACTTTGCATAAGCCGCATAAACGGCATGTTAGGGTCTGTAGATGCAAATCAAGGCAATCCTATTTTAGGTTGGGATACAGACAACTTCCCATGGAATGTATATGATGCAACCATGGCAATGTATGAAGTTTTAAAAGCTGGAGGACTCACAGGAGGCTTCAACTTTGACTCAAAGAACCGCCGTCCTTCAAATACTTTTGAAGACATGTTCCATGCATATATAATGGGAATGGATACTTTTGCACTGGGACTCATTAAGGCTGCTGAAATTATTGAAGACGGAAGGATTGATAATTTCATAAAAGAGAAGTATTCAAGCTTTGAAAGCGGAATAGGAAAAAAGATTCGCGATAAAGACACCACTCTTGAAGAACTTGCAGCAAAAGCATCAGAAATGAAAAAGCCTTGCAATCCAGGTTCTGGGCGAGAAGAATATCTTGAAGGCGTCTTAAACAACATTCTGTTCAAATAAGAATTATCAAAGCCACTCCTCAAAAGGGAGTGGCATCACCACAAAAAAATATTCATTTACATCTTGCCATTATAGTGCAAGTGTGTTATTATCACTTTCGTTAGACATATCTAACTATTATTATAAAGAGGTATTACAATGGCAACAAGAAGAGGTCCACGCTTCAAAGAATGCAGACGACTTGGAGTAAACGTTTGCGGACATCCTAAGGCAATGAAAAGAATAGACGCCCCAGCGTTCAAGAAGACCCACAAAATTTCAGAATATGGAAAGCAACTCATAGAAAAGCAGAAAATCAAGGCTTACTACGGCATAATGGAACGCCAGCTTCAGCGCTATTTTAACATGGCTTTAAAAGCAGAAGGAAAAACTGGCGAAGCACTCATTACAACTCTTGAATGCAGACTTGACAATCTTGTATACAGACTGGGATTTGCAAACTCAATCAGAATGGCACGCCAGATGGTAACACACGGACACTTTACGGTTGACGGCAAAAAGATAACTATTCCATCACAGAATATAAAAGTAAATCAAGTAATAAGTCTGAAAGAAAAGTCCAGAAAGAACGAGCAGTTTAAAAAGAGTTTTTTTGACACAAATTCAAAACCCCTTCCATACCTGCAGAAAAACGAAGAAGATTTTTCGGGAAAACTTATTTCCATGCCACAGAGAAAAGAAATTCCTGTAGAAATCAATGATCAGATGGTTGTTGAATTCTACTCAAAATAAAAAATGTAAAGAGAGAGAATCATATGGAAGCTGGAAAATGTTTTACATCATGCAGGGATACACCGTTAAAATATGATTATGTAGCTGGATTTTTAAAGCTTAACGAAGAAGACCGTGACATAAACAGAAGGCTTTTAAATGATGCCTTTCAAGACATAACCTACTACATAGGAAGAAATCTTGAATTCTCAGAGGAGACTCTTCCTGATGACATAAAGGAAGCTGGTTTGGCTCTGTTCAGCAAAAAGTACAGCATGTATAAAAAAGCTGCTGATTATGCTACAGGTTATGACATGGACGACATAATAGAAAAGAAAATAGACGACGGCATTCTAGACTGCGATGATTTCTTTGAAAAATTTTCTGAAATTCCGTATGATATAGAAATCATGCTTGAAAAATATAAATGAGACTACAGGAGGCATAAAAATGAAGTCTTGTGCAATTGCAAATGTTATTGGAAGAGAAATTATTGATTCCCGCGGAAACCCAACAGTAGAAGTAGATGTAATTCTTGAAAACGGAACGCTGGGGCGCGCAGCAGTTCCTTCAGGAGCTTCTACAGGAGAAAACGAGGCATTGGAACTTCGTGACGGAGACAAGAACAGGTTTGGTGGCAAAGGAGTTCTCAAGGCCGTTGAAAATGTAAACAAGATAATAGCACCTGCACTCAAAGGCAAAAATGTCTTTGAACAGAGAGCCATCGACATGAAAATGCTTGCCCTTGACGGAACTCCTACAAAAAGCAAGTTGGGAGCAAATGCAATTCTTGGAGTTTCACTTGCAACCGCACAGGCAGCGGCAAAAGCTCTTGACATGCCTTTGTACCGCTATATAGGAGGAGCAAATGCTCATGTACTTCCTGTTCCAATGATGAACATCATCAACGGAGGTGCTCATTCCGATGCTCCAATTGCTTTTCAGGAGTTTATGATTCGTCCTGTAGGAGCAAAGACAGAAAAGGAAGCAATCCGCATGGGAGCAGAAGTATTCCACGCCCTTGCAAAACTTCTTAAAGGCAGAGGCCTTTCAACAGCAGTAGGAGACGAAGGAGGCTTTGCACCTAAGTTTAACGGAATCAATGACGCACTTGACTCAATAGTACAGGCAATAAAAGATGCTGGTTACAAGCCAGGTGAAGACGTAAAGATTGCAATGGACTGTGCCGCATCAGAGTTCTCTGTAGAAAAGGACGGCAAGTTCTACTACAACTACAAGCAGCTTTCAAACGGAGCTCCAAAAGATCCTAACGGAAAGGAACTTTCTGATGACGAGCAGATTGCTTATCTTGAAGAGCTCATTACAAAGTACCCAATAGATTCCATTGAAGACGGTCTTGATGAAAATGACTGGGAAGGATGGAAAAAACTTACGGCAAAAATCGGAGATCGTTGTCAGCTTGTAGGTGATGACTTATTTGTAACGAATGTAAAGTTCCTTGAAAAAGGAATAAAGCTGGGGGCAGGAAACTCCATTCTTATCAAGGTAAACCAGATTGGCTCACTTACAGAAACACTGGAAGCAATTGAAATGGCTCACCGCCACGGCTATACAACAGTAACAAGCCACCGCTCAGGAGAAACTGAGGACACTACAATTGCAGACATTGCAGTTGCTACAAATTCTGGTCAGATAAAAACTGGCTCAATGAGCCGTACAGACAGAATGGCAAAGTACAATCAGCTTATCCGCATAGAAGAAGAGCTTGGTGACGCAGCTGTTTACGGATACAGCAAACTCCGTTAATTTTGGTACTGACAGGTAACCTCGAGCCTGGTAGTAAATAGAGTTAGCCGGTCTTTGGTAGTTTGACTTAAAGACCGGTTTTTATTTTAGCACAAATTAAATTAGCATACTACATTTTAATTTTGCAAAAAACAATCTTGGTTCATGGCAAATAATTTTGTATTGTATTTTTTAAAATCATACATTATTATAAACGCTAGAAAATCAATAGAAGGAGCTTGATTATGACATTTGATTGCAAACAGTTATTGATTGGTGGTCTTATCGGAGGTGCTTTAGTCGCCTTCCTTCAGACACAGACATTCCGCAAGGGATGTGCAAAGGTGGTTGCTGCAGGATTGCAGCTTAAGGATGATGCTTCAGAATTTATTGAATCTGTAAAAGAAGATGCGGAAGATGTTTCTGCAGAATCAAAACAGAAAAAAGCCAAGGCTTAATCTTTAAGGCAAATCACATGGATTATTACGTAAAGCATTCCCTGCCGGGACGTATCAGGATACGATACGATAAAGGAACAACTACACCTCGTCAGGCAACTCTCGCGCAGAGTCTGCTTTCCGTACAGGAAGGAATGACAAAGGTAACTGTAAACTTTACAACAGGTTCTTTCCTGATTTATTATGACACAGAGATTCTTTCAGAAAAACAGATTAAGGCCTTCTTTATGGCACTTTCAGATAAATATCTGAAAGATGAAGAAATGCTCAATTCTGTCGAAGTTCCCCAGAATCAGCCGAGCCTTATTCAGATTCTTGCCGAAATGACGATAAGGCATTATTTAAAGCATTTCCTTCCGATTCCAATACGTACAGTCTTACGGGTATTTAACCTTACCCCACGCATTCTAAAAGGATTGAACTGCATCCGAAAAGGACAAGTATTCAAAGCCGATGTGCTTGATGCAACAGCAATAACAATGTCTATTCTGACAGGAGATGCAAATACTGCATCAAACATTAATTTTCTGCTAGACATCGGCGAGACGATTGAAGAATATACAAAGAAAAAATCATATACAGACCTTGCAATAACCATGCTTTCCGACAAGGACATGGTACAGGTTGTAGAAGGCAATACAGAAAAATCAGTTCCTTTATACATGGTAAAACCAGGAAACATTGTTGCCGTAAGGACTGGAGCATTAATTCCTGCTGACGGAGACATTGTTGACGGAGAGGCACTGGTAAATCAGGCTTCCATTACTGGAGAGCCTCTTGCTGTTGAAAAAAGAAAAGGACAGAGTGTATTTGCAGGTACTGTTGTTCAGGAAGGAGAACTTTTCATTATAGTAAGGGCTGTCGGCTCACAGACAAAAGTCCAGAACATACTGAGCATGATAGAAAATTCTCAGCAGTTGAAGGTTTCTTCACAAGTGCGTTCTGAACACCTTGCGGACAAACTTGTAAAATATAACTTTATACTTTCACTGCTTACTTTTATGTTTACAAGAAACATTACAAAAGTAATGGCAACACTCATGGTAGACTACTCATGTGCAATGAAACTTGCAGCCCCTATTGCAGTTTTGAGTGCAATGAAGGAAAGTGCACAGCACGGAATTTTAGTCAAAGGGGGAAAATATCTTGAAGATGTATCACTTGCAGATACTGTAGTTCTAGACAAAACTGGAACACTTACAGCAGCAAAGCCAAAGCTTTCAAGAGTCATTCCGTTCTGCGATAAAAGCGAAGAAGAACTTTTGCGCATTGCCGCCTGTCTGGAGGAACATTTTGCACACCCTGTTGCGACAGCCATAGTACACGCTGCAAAAGACAAGGGACTCCAGCACCCGGAAGAACATGCAAAAGTTGAATATATTGTTGCGCATGGAATTGCAACATCTCTAGACGGCAAACGATTATTAATAGGAAGCCGCCACTTTATTTTTGAAGACGAACATATTACCGAGCCTGACAGACTGAAGCATATTCAGGAAGAAGCTATAAATAAAGGAGAATCCCTCCTGTACCTAGCAGAAGAAAGTCAGTTGCTTGGAATATTTGCAATATCAGACCCAGTCCGAGATAATGCGGCAGAAATCATAAGAAAACTGCATAAAAGCGGCATAGTAAACTGTACCATGATTACAGGAGACGATGAGGGAGCCGCAAAAACGGCTGCAGAAATAACGAAGGTAGACCATTATATTTCTCATGCCCTGCCGGAAGACAAAGTAAAATACATCAATGAACAAAAGAAGAAAGGTCATAAAGTCATAATGATTGGAGACGGCATAAATGATGCTCCAGCACTTGCAGCAGCAGACACAGGCATTGCAATGGGTGATTGTGCAGCAATTACAGGAGAAACATCTGACATAATGCTATCATCTGATGACGGACTTGACGGACTATATAAGATGAGGATTATGGGCAAGAGGCTTATGAATAAAATTGACCGCAACAACAGAGGCATAATTGCTGTCAATTCTGCACTCATTGGGCTAGGATTATTCGGATTAATCAATCCTTCTCTGGCGGCAATCCTTCACAACTCATCAACAATACTTTTCAGCGTTCAGGCGACACAATCCCTGTTACAGGAGAAATACTAATGCAGATTAACTATTATGAAGAAACGGAAAGAATAAGAATTAGGGACAAAATTCTTAAGGATGATGACATCCGTAAGGCAGCGACTAATGTAGTGCAGAAAATATGTACCATAAAAAATATGGAATACAACGAAAAGACTGGAAGTGTCCTTATTGAATTTCAAAAGGAAACTCTTCCGTTAGAAAAACTTCAATCACTCATACCAATGGCAAGAAAACTTCAGTCCAAGGCAACTTTTTACACGCCAAACAAGAAAAATGAAATCCTAAGTGAAATTGAAAAAATAGGACAAGCCGTAGGACAGTGGTAACAAGCTGTTGTGAAAATGAGCTTTTAGGTCTGATTTACTAAAATCAGACCTTTTTTATTTTAGGAATGCCAACATAATAACTGTTAGCCTAGGCTATTGACTTATTTAAATAATTGATTTATGCTAATTATAGTTAGACTTTATGCGTATAGGTTATATCCAATCTATATTTGTAACCCTTTGCTAATAGAAGACAGGAGTTTTATATGCCATTACTTTTTGCATCTATCGGAGATGAAGTAACTATTAAAAGCATTGGAGGTGAACCAGACGTAAAGCAGCATCTGGTTGATTTAGGCTTTACATCAGGAAGCACTGTTACAGTGATTCAGAAAGTCAAAACAGGTCTTATAGTAAAAGTAAAAGAAGCCCGAATCGCTTTAGACAAAGGCATGGCTTCAAAAGTTTTAATCTAAAAAAACTAATAAAGTAAAAAACAAGCATCTCATAACGTTTTCTTTGGCGCACAAAGACTTCAGTCGGACAGGGGCATTATTATCTAGTGGCTATTATAGGAGTAAAATAAAATGGGTACATTGCGAGAAGCAAAAGTAGGTTCTGAAGTAAAAGTAAAGAGCCTGAACGGTGAAGGTGCGCTAAAACGCCGCCTTATGGATATGGGATTTACCAAAGGATGCAAAGTTTACATCCGCAAGGTTGCCCCACTTGGAGATCCTGTTGAAGTAACAATCAGAGGATATGAACTTTCTGTCCGCAAAGATGATGCAGAATGCATTGAAGTTGAGTGAGGTAATATAGAATGGCTGCAACAAAAATAGCACTTGCCGGAAACCCAAACTGTGGCAAGACAACAATGTTCAACAATCTTACTGGCACAGTACAGTATGTAGGAAACTGGCCTGGAGTAACAGTTGAAAAAAAAGAAGGAAAGGTAAAGGGGTCGGAAGAAACAATTGTAACAGACCTTCCTGGAATTTATTCACTTTCCCCATATACAAATGAAGAAGTTGTTTCACGCGACTATCTTGCAAGTAATGAGCCTCAGGCTGTCATAAACATCGTAGATGCTACTAACATCGAACGTAACCTGTACCTGACAACACAGATTCTTGAACTCGGAAAACCAGTTGTCGTTGCCCTCAACATGGTTGATGCACTCAAAAAGGCCGGTGACAAGATTGATACAAAAAAACTTGAAGAAAAGCTCGGCTGCAAGGTAATAGAAACTGTAGCATTGCACAACAAGGGCGTAAAAGAAGCTGCAGACGAAGCTGTTAAAGCAGCAAACTCTTCAGCACCAGTACCAAAAGCTTGTTTTGCAAATAACGTTGAAGAAGCAATTTCAAAAGTAGAAGCTTTGCTACCTTCATCTGTAGACTCAAAAATAAAACGCTGGACAGCCATAAAGGTTCTTGAACGTGATGAAAAAGTCATTGAGAAAATAGGACTTACAGATACAAGTGTAGCCGAAGCAATCACTGCTAAGCTTGAAAAGGACATGGATGACGACATCAGCTCAATCATTACAAATGAGCGCTATGAATACATTACAGCCCTGCTCAAGGGTGTTCTTGTAAAAAGCGGCAGAAAAGAAACAATGTCTGACAAAATCGACAACATTGTAACAAGCCGATGGCTTGGTCTTCCAATCTTCCTTGTTGTCATGTGGTTCGTATACTGGGTAGCAGTAAGTACAATAGGTACAATGGGAACTGACTGGGCAAATGATACGGTTGTAGGTGGACTTCAGGGCTGGCTGGAAGAGGCTCTTGGTAACGCTGGTGCAAATGAAATACTTACAGACTGTATTGTAAACGGAGTTGTCGGTGGTCTTGGAGCAGTATTCGGATTCTTACCTCAGATGGCAATTTTGTTCCTGCTCCTTTCAATTCTTGAAGATGTAGGTTACATGGTTCGCATTGCATTCGTCATGGATCGTCTGTTCCGCCACTTTGGTTTAAGCGGAAAGTCATTCATTCCACTGCTTATTTCATCTGGATGCGGCATTCCAGGAATCATGGCAAGCCGTACAATCGAAAACGAAAATGACCGCCGCATGACAATCATGACGACAACATGGATTCCTTGCGGAGCAAAGCTTCCTGTAATAGGTCTGTTTGCAGTAGTAATCGGTCAGCACGTTCTTGGAGAAGGCAACGGTGCTGTAGCATGGCTTGGTTCTTTGATGTACCTGATTGGAATTGTAGCAGTTCTTGTTGCAGCAATCGGTCTTAAAAAGACAAAGTATTTTCACGGTCCTGCAGCACCATTCGTAATGGAATTGCCACAGTACCACATACCTTCACTTAAGACAGTACTTTTGCACACATGGGAACGCCTGTGGAGCTTCATCAAGAAAGCTGGTACAATCCTTTTCCTTGCATGTATTGTCATGTGGTTCCTTTCAAGCTACGGTTTTGGAGAAGAAGGATTCGGTCTTGTAGATCCAAACGAATCTATTCTTGCTTCAATCGGTAACGCAATCCGCTGGATATTCATTCCTCTCGGATTTGGCGGTGCTGACGGCGGTTGGCAGGCAGCGGCATCTTCACTTTCTGGATTCTCTGCAAAGGAAGCCATTGTATCTACAATGGGTGTTCTTGCAAACGTTGACCCTGAAATTGCCGAAGCAGCACTTGAAGAAGAAGAAGCCATTGCAACAGTTGTATCAGGAATTGCATCATGGTTCCCAACAGCTCTTGCTGCATTCTCATTCCTTCTGTTCAACTTGCTTGACTCACCTTGTCTTGCAGCTATTGCAACAATGGCAAACGAACTTAAGAGCAGAAAATGGTTCTGGTTTGCAATTGTTTTCCAGAATGTATTTGCATGGGTGGTGACATTTATATTCTATCAGTTTGGAATGTTCTTTGTTCACAGGGGAATGGCAGATACTGGAGCTGGAATCATAGGTTTCATTATAGCACTGATAGCATTTGCATTCATACTGTTCATGCTTTTCCGTCCGAATCCTTACGCAAAAGAAGACGCAAGAAAAAGAGCTTAACAGAATTGATAACGTTCTAAAAGAAATTTAAAATAATGGGGGATTGCAAACAGGCTATTGCTTAAATATTGCAGTCTCCTTTTTTGCATGACAGGGAGTTTTATGATTAATTACTTGTTGATTTGTCTTATTACAGTATATTCTTTTTACATAATATACAAAGTCATTCATAACTATAAAAAAGCAGGAATGGAAGGAACATCTCTTGGATGTTATTCCTGTTCAGCACATAAAAACGGAACCTGTACAAACCACTCTTGCACTGCAGAAAAAGAAGTTGACAAAATGATAGAGCAGGCAAAGAAAAATCTGAACCATAATAAATAAGGAGGCTAAAATGATTAATGCAATTATTATCTTTATTTTTGCAGTATTTATTGTCATTAGCATAAAAAGCTACATAAAACACTTGAAAGGAGAAAGCAGTTGCTGTGGAGGAGGAAGCAGAACAGTCAAAATTCAACCGTCAGACAAAAACAGGGCAAACTACAAATACAGTGCAGACATGGTAATACCAGACATCATGTGTTCTAACTGTGCATTGAAAATAAGCAATGCCTTGAATGCACATGACGGAATATGGGCAGAAAAAATAAATCCAAAGGCAAAAAAAGCCCATATCCTGCTAAAAGCAGAAATTGCTGATGAAGCAGTAAAAGACCTTATACAGCAGGCAGGGTATTCGATACAAAATTACTGCCGCAATGAATTGTAGTGCAATACGTTTTTGTAAATCCAGTGAGCAACGCCATCTTCTTCATTTGAAAGAGTTATTTCGTCTGCACAAAGTTTTACTTCATCAATGGCATTCTGCATTGCGATTCCGCATCCACACATCTTTAACATTCCAATATCATTAAAGTCATCTCCAAAAGCCGCCATATCAGACAAAGAAACATCCAAATAAGAAGAAAGTTCCTGCACAGCCCTTTCCTTTGTAGCATTCTTTTTTGAAAACTTGTACCATGGAATATCTGAGAACTTACTTACATCAACAGCATCATCACCAAGGATTTGTGCTATACGCTCAGCAATATCCTGATCCCAAGTATGAACACAAATCTTCATGACCGGCATCTTAAAGTCCGAAAAATCATCATAAATGGAATCTCGAGAGTATACATACTGCTGTTCTTCTTTCGTTCTGTTCCAATACAGTGCATCAGGCATGTCGGCTGTCATTTCAATGTTTTTGCCGCAAATGTCATATATCGCAGAAAACATCTTACGACTTTCTTCTACAGTAAAAGAATTGTTGTAAATTATGGAATCTCCAACAAAAACACATGCACCGCCATTCGAAATGAGAAAATCTGTCTGTACCTGTTTGAGATATTCCTTTACGTTCAGCCTTGCGCGTGAAGTACAGAAACCGACCAAAACACCATTCTTACGAGCCTGTGAGAATGCCTCTTCGCTCGCTTTGGAAATAGTCTTGTCGTCACGGAGAAGTGTTCCGTCTAAATCAGAAAGAATAAGTTTTACCATCTACAGATTTTACACCCTCTTGCATTTTTTTTCAATACAAAGTAGCATAACATTGTTATGGAAGGCGAAAAAGAAACAAAGGAAAAGCTCCTAAAAAGTGCAAAGGCTGAATTTATGGAAAAAGGATATGCGGCGGCATCCTTACGCTCTATCTGTAAAAACGCTGGAGTAACCACAGGTGCTCTTTACTTTTTCTTTAAGGACAAGGAAGATTTATTTGAATCTCTGGTTAAAGAACCATTCCAAAATATCCTTAGCATGATGGAAGAGCATTATAACTTGGAAGCTGAGCAAATTGAGGAAAATGAAGATTATGCTGTAGCAGAAGATATTGAGACTTCTGACGACTTTACTTCAAGCGTCAATGCCATAAAATTTCTTTACGCCCATTATGACGAAATGAATCTTTTGATTGTAAAATCACAAGGTTCAAAATTTTCAAACTGTCTGGACGAACTTGTACGCATTACGGAAAAGCATTACGCAAGGCTTTCAGAAATTATATGCAAAAAAAAGAACATGCCCAATGTAGATGAGCGCGTCATACACTGGATTTCGCATGTTCAGATAGAAGCTTTTGCTTACCTTCTTACTCATGTTGACTCTGAAGAAAAGGCAGAAAAAATCCTTCCTCATATAATGAAGTACCTTACCGGAGGCTGGTACAAACTGTACGATTTTATTTGATTTTTAATATTTAACGACTGACAAGAAATAGTAATATCTGTTTTGAAAGAAGCAGAACTATTCCTTCAATAGTCCTTCCTCTTTAAGCAGCTGCAGAAGATACTCCTTGTCTGTAGATGCCCTGCGCAAGTCTTCCAGTCGGTTTTCTTCAAACAAACGGTTAATGAGTGCCTGAGTAGATGAAACTCCAGTGACTAAGCCTTCTTCTCTTCCTCTGGCTAATCCTGTTGCAATACCTCTGTTTTCTATCTTGTCCAAAACCTCACACATACTCGTACCTCCTTCCGCAACATTTAGCGGCACCTGTATATCTGCAAACCTTCTGTCAGTACGGACATCAGCTGCACACTTGTCTTAGTGGTCATATTTCCAAGTATATCAAAGCTGTAGTTTTGAGTATAGGTGCTTTCATGCTCAGGGACTACGCCTCCTGCCACTGGTTCGTAGCTTGTGCTTTCTTGAAAATAACTAATCATTCATACCATGCTGCCTGACGTCCAAAGAAACTATTCTTATATTCATCACAGTATTCATACGTACATTTAATTTCATAGCACCCTATTCCCCAAGAACCTTTGGCCACCTCCAAATCAAAAATACTAAATGCATCAGCCTCCTTTCCTTGTTTTAGATAATCCAAAAATTCTTTACTTGCGATGTGAAATGAGCTTACTTTATCCAGAATTTTCCTATAATTCTCTAATATTACTATGACATTTTTTCTATGAAAGAGAGATTTTCCGACTTCTGGAAGTCCAGTCTCAAATTCATCATAAATATCAAAAATATAAAATGACGAACCTTTTTTTACTGAATCATAGCGACATGTCCAAAAAGCAAAATCTCCTATTCTTGGGAGTTTCTCAAAAATTATAGAATTTCCTTCATAATGTACTTTCCTAAATATTATTTTAACACCATCATCCATCTCTATATAGAAATCAAAGATGGGAGCAAAATCCTTCAGTGATTTGTAATATATTTTTTCTACATGAGGAACTTTCTTAATCTCAGTACAAATTTGGGATAATTCTTTTTTATACCGTATATCATCTTTGATAAAAGGAAGTTCGAAAAGAATAATAATAAAAAAAATTATAGCAATAAATTTAAAAAATGAAAATAAACGTCTCATTCTATACTCGTTGTTATGTCAGTTGATAAACGTCCGATTTGATTTAAATAATATCTAAGTGATGCCTGCTTATCTGTATTGTACGCTTCTTCCATTGTCATAATGTTACCATTTTCATCTTTCAAATCTTCATCGAATGTTTCATCCCATTCAGCTTTCAGGAAAGCAGCTCCCTTACTACCTGCCTTTTTAAAGCCTGAATATTCTTTATAATCCTTATCAGTTCTTTTCTTTCTGATATTAGAAAAGAATTTTCCAGCATCTCCTAAAAAGTTTAAAAGTCCTCCGTCAAAAAAATATATAGAATCTTCAGCCACAATAAAACTGACAATTATTCCATCTCTTGCAGTAACTTTAAAATAATCTCCTTTTTTATTTTTTCCACCATCGAATGCTCCACAAGCATACTCGTTAGGCTTCACAACAAGTGTATCAATTTCAACAGATTTTTTTTGACCATTACGATCAATTTGTCTATTACCATTTTTGTCATAAAGCGGTATCACTAAAGCTATTTCCAATCGAAGTAATATATAGTCTTTTGTAAAATTTATTGCATCGCTTCCATTCGGATCAATATATCTCAAAGGATTATTATTTGCATAGTGGTACAACTGCATATTAACAGTACTAAATACACCTCCCATACCAGGCAGATTCTTATTATGCTTACGTGCGTCATCACTTGTAGGTGCTAATGGCAGATAGTCCCCGACCGCAGGGTCGGTAGAAAGCCATCGCGAGTACACAGGATCCAGATACCTAGCCCCATAATAATACAGACCAGTCTCTTCGTCACGTTCCTTTCCTGTAAATTTATATGGCAAGTACTGTTCTCCGCTGTCGGCCTTAAGTTCAACCCACTCCTCGCCGTAAGGCGTGTACTCAATTCTCTGGTACTCGTTGCCCTGATAGTCAGTAATGAAATGTGCACTACCAAGATGATCAGAATGCCAGTAGTACGTCTTGTGGTATTCCTCGCTGTAGGTGTCGAGCCCTTCCCCACGGTTGAGTTTGCTGACTATTCTTTCACTTCCAAGGTATATATTTTTCGTAGTCTGGCCGCCAATGCCGATGCTGCCACCCTCGTACCATGACCATAGGTCGTTGAAATAAATCGTTTCTCCTGCACTGCTGTACTTGTTGGTGCGGTTACCGTCCTCGCCGTATACGTAGCCGACAACTTTCTCACCTTCCGTTGTTCCAGCGAGCCTGTCACGTTCATCCCATGTGTATATACGTTCATAGACTGAAGCCTGACCAGCACCACAGTTTCCAGTTCCGCTTCCTGTATCACAGCTCTCAGACATTTCTCCTATTCCTCTTTGCTTACAAACTCTGAATTACCAGATAAATTTTCTCCAAATTTTTCCTTAATGAAGTATTTTATTAAACATTCTCTACAGTTTTCTAAAAGATTAGTTTTTAAATATTTTTTATTTTTTGTTTCAAAAATCCAATATTGATTTCGAATTATAAAACTTTTTTCTTCATATTCTAATATATAAACTCCATCAAATACTACACATTTTTCAACTTTATTTGCTGACTTTGCCTTTTTGATTTTTTCTGAGATTGAAGGGATATTATCTCCTGTATATATTAGTATTTTTTTATCTGATTCAGGTATCCAATATAATTTCATTTCAGAATTACAAAATGCACATGAACAACATAAGAAAAATAGTATCAAAAACCTTCTTTTCATTATTTCCTCTTCTTTTCCTTATTATGTTTACTAATAATTCTTTTTACATAATATTCCAAGTTAAAAACTTTTCTGTCCGACACACCATTATCATTAAATGCAACAGATTCTTCTTTATAGGTAAAACTTTTCCACCCAATTATTTTGGTTTTCTTCATAGCATTTTGCCATTGTTCTTTATATTCTTTTGTTCCTTGATGACAATTCTCAAATATTACATATTCCAGAGTTTTTGACATTTCTTTGTCGATAGGAACATCAGCAGGACTAAAATAACCATTCTCACCACCTTCATAAGTTTGTATTTTAGCGTCATCATATCCATGTCCACTCGTAACTATCATTCTTACTTCAGGATCGCTAAAAGCATTTATTACATTTTGCCTAGTAGCATTTTCAACAACCTCAACAGATACTCCAGCATTATCAAGCATAGCCTTTTCTTCATCTATACTATGCCGTTCATAAGCTTTCATATCCTGATCATCTTCTGATTGAGTATAAACATACAAAAAATAAACTTCTGTTGTGCCATTAGGATCATTATAGATTATAGGATTATTTCCCGCGTAGTGGTATAAATTACCATTAACAAGATTAAACACCCCTCCCATACCAGGCAGATTGGAATTATCCGCACCAGCTACAGGAATGTAGTCATCTACAGCAGGGTCAGTAGAAAGCCACCGCGAGTAAACAGGATCCAGATACCTAGCACCATAATAGTAAAGTCCAGTTTCCTCGTCTCTCTCCTTTCCTGTAAACTTATACGGCAGATACTGGTCTCCGCTGTCAGATTTCAGCTCTACCCACTCCTCGCCGTAAGGCGTATACTCTATCCTCTGGTACTCGTTGCCCTGATAGTCAGTAATGAAATGTGCAGAACCAAGATGGTCGTAATGCCAGTAATATGTCTTGTGATATTCCTCGCTATATGTATCGAGTCCTTCTCCGCGGTTTAGCTTACTTACAATACGCTCAGTGCCAATGTAGATATTTTTCGTAGTCTGACCGCCAGTGCCTATGCTTCCGCCCTCGTGCCATGACCAGAGGTCGCTAAAATATATGGTCTCGCCCGCACTGCTGTACTTGTTGGTACGTTTGCCGTCCTCTCCGTAAACGTACCCGACAACGGTAGTTCCCTCTGTCGTTCCAGTAAGCCTGTCACATTCATCCCATGTGTATATGCGCTCATACACTGTAGACTGGCCGCCGTTTCCGCCAACATTTCCACCAGAGCCTGTACTGCTTCCGCCCATGCCGAAGCCAAATCCAGACTCTCCAAGACCTTCTCCCCAGTCGTCGTCCCAGTCATTCCACTCGTCGTCGCCTGTGCCAGTGCTGCCACCGTCTGACATTCCACCATTCCGCTCGTGGATAACGTTTCCATCCGCATCGTAGGAGTAGTAACGCTGCCCAGCGTGGTCAAGGCGGTGCGCGAAGCCCTCCGCGTAGGAGAAGTCTATGCTGTAGTTGAGTGCGTCTCCAATTGTCTTTTCGGGAAAAACTGTCTCCGCACTTGTCTTGGTAGTCATATTTCCCAGTATATCAAAGCTGTAGTTTTGAGTATAGGTACTCTCGTGCTCTGGCACGACTCCGCCTACAACAGGCTCGTAACGTGTACTTCCGCTCGCACTTATCAATTGGTACAAAGAGTCATAGCTGTAGTTTTGAGATGTCTTGTATCCACCGCCAGAGCTACAGTCATTCGTGTAGCCAAGAACGTTGCCTACAAGGTCAAACGAATATGAGATGTTCTGATACATATTCTGACTCTTAGCAGTATTTATAGAAGAAAGCCATCTGGTTGAAAGTAAGTCTATTGTTCTATAACTTCTAATACTGTACAATAAGCCATCTCCTTGAATATCCAAAATCAGAAATTTCAGCAATTATGCTAGACATACGGATAACGGTTAAAATCTGCACCATAAGAAATGAGCAGTTCTATTACTTCTGCATTAGGTGATAATTTATCATATTTATCACAGCCCATAGAAGTCCGCATCACGACTTTTAATGGATCTGAAACATACCATCCAATTTCTCCCTTACAGTAATTTGCATTGAATCCAGCTTCTAAATGTCTCTTGCCCCATCTTACATCGGCATGATCAATAGCTAAAAAAAAATGGCTGTTACTTAAAGAAAATTCCTTTTCCTCTTTTTTTCTGGAATACACAGGCAACAACAAGCATTCCATGCATAGTATCAACAATAAGATTTTTTTCATTCTACATTCTCCTGACTAAGAACGATATTTTAAATCTTCAATAAGCTGTTCCAAATCGTTTTTATCAATTGAATTTAAATTTATTTCTATTTTTTTCTCATTTTTAGATACTATTACAAAAGTTCCAACCCCATATCCTATAAATTTTATTGAATCAAGGTGAAAACTTGTTTTTTTTAGTAAATGTTCTGTATAGACAATTCTATTATCTTTTATTTCAACTTTCGTAGCACATAGCTCAAGCCATAATAAAAAAATGGAAAAAAAACAAAGAAAACAACATTTATAAAAATCATTTCCCTTAAAAAAAATCTTACCTCTTCTTAACTCAAGAATCTTTAAACACAAAAAAGGTGTAAAAATTATAATAGATAATATAAGTAGTATAACATAAGATTCTATTCCAGGTCTGTAAGTCTTATTCACCTTATTTTTCATATTCGAATTCTCCAAAGTTAATTTCCATATAACTGTCTATAATAGTTTGTCATTTTTTTTTGACGTTCTAATTCAGTTATTTTTTTTACATTATCAACTTTACCATTCAAATAAGATTTTTGAACTTCAACTTCGTTTTTAATAAATGGAGCAACGATAGACCCCTCAACCAAAGTTCCATTCACACACCTACTAACACCAATTTTTACACCAGTCTTTAATGTAGCACCTTTTATAAGTTTCTTATCCATTTTTGTTGCAATAGATTTTGCTATAGCCTCAAATGAATTACGCCCAGATGTAATACCTTTTACTTTTCCACCGTGCAATACAGCTCCAACAGAACCTTCTATAATTGCTTCCTCTGCACAATCTACAATATCAAAAGAATCTTGCTCACCATTATATTCCTTTATAATCTGTTTAGTTGTATTTCCAACGGCACCACCTACAAAACCTGCAGTAAAATTTGCAAGTTTTGTATTTTTTGTAACAGCTAATACCAATCCTCCTGCTGCACCTCCTGCCGCCGCACCTGCATATGTAGCAAAATCAGAAATTTCTCCATTTATCACGACATCTTGAATAACCTGTGAAACTAAAACAACTACAGCTCCAATAGATACTCCTGCAATAATTTCTCCTATAATATGTGCAAACCTTCCATCTGGATCTGTATACTTGATAGGATTATTTCCCGCGTAGTGGTATAAATTGCCATTGATATGATTAAACACCCCACCCATACCAGGCAAGTTAGAATTATCCGCACCAGCTGCGGGGATGTACTCACCCACCGCGGGGTCGGTGGAAAGCCACCGCGAGTAAACAGGATCTAGGTAACGTGCACCATAATAGTAAAGTCCAGTCTCCTCGTCTCTCTCCTTGCCTGTAAACTTGTACGGCATGTACTGGTCTCCTGTGTCAGATTTCAGCTCAATCCACTCCTCACCGTAAGGCGTGTATTCAATGCGCTGATATTCATTACCCTGATAGTCAGTAATGAAGTGCGCAGAACCTAGATGGTCTGTATGCCAGTAGTATGTCTTGTGGTATTCCTCGCTGTATGTATCAAGCCCTTCCCCACGGTTCAGCTTGCTTACAATACGTTCCGTACCAAGATAGATATTCTTCGTATTCTGTCCACCATTACCAAGACTCTTGGCATCATGCCAAGTCCATAAGTTATTGAAATACAACGTTTCGCCAATGCTACTGAATTTATTGGTTCTATTTCCGTCCTCGCCGTAAACGTAGCCTACTACAGTCGTACCCTCTGTTGTTCCAGTAAGCCTATCTCGCTCGTCCCATTCGTATATGCGTTCATAAACTGTAGCCTGCGAGTTTGCAGTTCCACTGCCACCTTCTCCAGAGCTAGAACCGCTTCCGCCCATGCCGAAGCCGAACCCTGCCTCTCCGAGTCCGTCTCCCCAGTCGTCGTCCCAATCATCCCAATCGTCCCACTCATCGTCATCACTGCCGGTGTCAGTACCAGAGCTATCCGTCATTGCCTCATTCCGCTCACGCACAACGTTGCCGTCATCGTCATAAGAGTAATATCTGTCACCTGCGTGGTCAAGCCTGTGGGCAAAGCCCTCCGCATAAGAGAAATCAATGCTGTAGTTGAGTGCGTCTCCGATTGTCTTTTCCGGGTACACGGTCTCCACACTTGTCTTGGTGGTCATATTTCCAAGTATATCAAAGTTAAAGCTCTGGGTATAGGTGCTTTCATGTTCCGGCACTACTCCACCGATAACTGGTTCATATCTTGTGCTTCCCAACACATCGACCATCTGAGTAACCTTTACTGCTAAATTGTCGGCAACCCCAGGAACACAATAAGTATAACCAATCTTTACAATCACTTATAAAATCCCAGTTTCCTTTTCACTTTATTTCTATGAAATCAAATTTTCTATTTTTTACATACCCTTCAATATCATCTGCTATTATTTTTATTACGAACGAGTTCTTTTCTTCAGAACTCATTGCAGAACTCAATTTATATTCTTCTTTAGCCCTATCATCATCTCCAATCAAATAATAGTAAATAGCCAGCAATGAATGGTAAGCTGAATAATCTGACATTGGCATTTTGATATATTCCAAATCCCTTTTTGCTTTCTTATACTGTCTAGATTGCAGATAGTCTATAATTCGTAAATAATAGACTTCATAATAATCAGGACGTATATTTATAGCTTCTGAGACCAATTTTATAGACTCCTCTATTTCTCCTTTTAATCTAAAAATCAAGCTTTTCAAAATAAAGGATTCTGGATTCTTATCATTTAGCATTATGGCATTTTCAACATCAGATAAAGCCTCATCATATCTCTTCATAAAATAATAAGTATATGCTCTGTTCAAAAAATAGGGTTCTGCATATTCATTCTGAATAAGGGCATTGGTCACAGCATCTGTAAAATCCTTCAAGGATTTCTCGTATAACCCCAAACGACCGTATGCCATTCCCCTTACGTTAAGTCCAGAACTGAATGTTGAAACTTTTTCTAAAACATAATTTTCATCATCAATAGCCTTCTCATGCAGTCCCATATTTTCATATATTGCACCTCGAATATGATGAGCCTTTAGATTATGAGGTTCATTCTTTATGACAATTTCTATATCTTGTAATGCTTTTTCATATTCTCCAAGTGCATCCAGTACACAACTCCTGTCTAACAATGCATACATATTATTCGGATTTTGAGAAATTACCTGATTCAGAATATTTAATGACTCTTCACATTGATTTGCCATGTAAAGTTCTTCCGCTTTTTTTATTGGATCAACTTTTATTGGATTAATATAAAAGGCTTGTGGAAAAACTTTCATAGTAAAAAGAACTAATAATGTAATAAGAAATATTTTTTTCATAGTGAAATCTCCCTAAAATCTATGAGCAATACAAAAACTCATTTCAAAGTTCCCTTTAGAATCTTATGATATTTTTTGATTGGAGTAATTCCCATACTATTCATTAATCTGTCGTAAGTTTTCATTATACACCTTATAAATCTGTTATTAAAAAACTCAAACTGTTGGAAACCAACGCCCATAGTTAATCTTTTGGATAAATGAAAAATTCCTATTATAAAGTTTCACTTCACCAGTATCATAAAAAATTTCTAACTCAATATAGATTTTAAATTTTTTATTTATTTTTTCATTTATTGGAATCTTTGAAAAATGAAAAAATAGCTCATCTTTAAGAATCATAATCTCATTATTAAATAATATATTTGGATTCCATTCTAAAAAATCTCCTGTTCTAATTACATTTATGTATTTTAACAAGGACTCTGTATTTGAATTTTCAAAAATTACTTCTATATTTTTTATATTTATTTTTTCGAAATGCCCATCTGTATCTGCCATTCTCATATTATCAATATTAATACTCATATCATAAGGAGATTTATCAATTATACGAAAGAAGTGATTCTCAGAGGTCGGATAAAAATCAATTCGAGTATAAATTCCTGCCTTTGTATCTGCCCATCCAACTTCTGTAGGATCCAATATATAAGTCCACGTTACTATTTTTGCACCAATTAAAACCAAAATTAAAGCATTCAACATAGTATTCTTCTCCTCTAATCATTAAGATTGGCATTGTAATAATTTTTCACAATGTTTTCTATAGATGCCTTAGCTTGTTCTTTAGTAATTAAATTTTTATCATATCCATCTAAAATACTCATCACGGCAGATTCTAATGCATCAGGCATTATCTGATTGTTAGCAGTACCGTTTCCCCATTTTAGCCAAGGACTGACATCTTTAAATGCAATGAGCCATCATTCATCATGCACGTATCTGTCAATGTCAAAAAACTTCAGTTTCCTTCTTGATGGAGAAAGGCTACATTTATAATATCATAAGTGATTATTATTGCATATAGGTTAGTTTTACTTTACATCAGACAAGGGAAACTCAAATGTTAAAGCTCTTAATCAGCACTTCTTGCCTTCCAAAAGTCAGCACGTATATTATCATACACATTGGAACTATTATACAGCAGAATCGCATATTCCTTCATACATTCCTTATTTCCATTTTGAGCACCTATTCTGTACCAATAAGCTGGAATGTAAAATTCATTTTCATCAAACTCCGCTCCCATAAAGGAAAGACATTCGATATATTCATTGACATTTCCATCCGCCTCATATTTCTTTGCAAGCCTTAATGCTGCGATACCGCTCCCCAATAAAGCACCTCTTATATATGCATCTAAATTTTCCTCCGTTATTTTTGCCGACATGTATTTCTCATCATCTGAAAGATGTTCCCATTCATCTATATTTTTATATCTATTAATAGAATACTTACACCACGTTGCTCCGTTTTTCCTTGCCATGTTGAAAAAATAAAAACTCCTCTCCATTTTCCTGGCATAAGTGGTATCAGAATCTGAATTTAAACGCATAATAAGCGTATTAAATATATCCTTAACACTAGCAATGCTTTCAGTTTGATTGGGATTATTCTCAAATCCTATATACATCCAAAAATGGCTATTATGATAATCAAATTTCGACATTCCAAAATACATAGTAATCCTTGCAGCAGAATAATAGTCTCCCTTTAAAGCATTAAGAATTAGCTCTGATAATTCATCCCCTTTTAGATTATAGTACTCCACCTGCCCCTGTCCGAAAATTTTTGAATATTTATAATCTGTATAAAACATTGTTACCTGAAAAATAAAATATATAATAATGATGTTTCTAATACCTTTATTTTTCATTGTACATTCCTTCGGACTACAAATTCCTTCTGTAATCCACGAGTACCATCCTTACGCACAATTACATTTTCTGTATCATCGAAACCAACTGTTATATGACCATCTGGTCCTCGGACAATAGAACCTTCTCCAAGTGCATCTGCTAACTGCTGTGCAAAACAAGTTTCTCCAGAATCACCTCCTACATCGCATGCCCATAATTCTACTATCATTCCAGAATGATAGTTTTCATTATTTTCTATCATATTCACCAATTCATCCAATGATACTGGTATCTCAGTACCTCTATCCATTGTAGTCTCAACAGTTCCCCCATATTTTACAATCATCTCAGAATTTCCATGAGCTGCAATGACAAATATATTTTCATATCTCCAATGAGATATAGCTCGACGATATTGCGATTCAAGATTTTTAGGCATAAAATTTATATCAGGACCTCGTTTCAATCTATTGCCAAATCTATCAGTCTTATTTCCATCAGGGTCAATATACCTTATTGGATTATTCCCAGCATAATGGTAAAGATTTAAGTTGACTGTATTATATATTCCGCCTACACCTTCTGAGCTGCCAGCCATGTAATCACCCAGAGCCGGGTCTGCCGAAAGCCACACGGATGTCTGCGGGTCGAGATACCTTGCCCCATAGTAATAAAGTCCAGTTTCTTCGTCCCTCTCCTTTCCTGTAAACTTGTACGGAAGGTACTGATCTCCGCTGTCGGACTTAAGCTCAATCCACTCCTCACCGTAAGGCGTGTACTCGATGCGCTGGTATTCGTTACCCTGATAGTCCGTGATGAAGTGTGCTGAGCCTAGGTGGTCGGAATGCCAGTAGTATGCCTTGTGGTATTCCTCGCTGTACGTGTCGTGTCCTTCCCCTCGGTTCAATTTACTTACAATTCTTTCCGTACCAAGATATATGTTCTTTGTAGTCTGTCCGCCACTGCCAAGACTCTTGGCATCATGCCAAGTCCAAAGCTCATTGAAATAAATGGTCTCACCAATACTACTGAATTTATTGGTTCTATTTCCGTCCTCACCGTAAACGTATCCGACTACAGTCGTACCCTCTGTTGTTCCAGTAAGCCTATCTCGCTCGTCCCATTCATATATTCTTTCATAGACAGGGGATTGGGTTTCAGAACCTGTACCACTGCCACCAGTTCCAGAACCTGAACCGCTTCCGCCCATGCCGAAGCCGAACCCTGCCTCGCCGAGTCCGTCGCCCCAGTCGTCGTCCCAGTCATCCCAATCGTCCCACTCATCGTCATCACTGCCGG
>CAMVHR010000030.1 GCA_947167345.1 uncultured Treponema sp. | reverse complement strand
CTGCCTTTAATGCGGCAGACAGGACTACTAATGCAAATCCGGTCTGGAGCCATACGAATATTGCAATAAGGAAAAAATTGTTCCAAGGTGCATTTTGCAACCAGTTATTAGGTTCGCCACCGCATGCTACAACGAGTGCATTTAGTAAACCTGTTTGTTCTGCTCCACCAAATTTTGCGGAATACATGAATTTGAAAATAACGCCTGCACCAACCAAAGAGATTGACATAGGCAGGAAGATAAAAGTTTTGCCGACTTTTTCTATATAGCTGCGTTCTGCAAGAATTGCTGCTATAAGTCCGAATACTACGCTGAAAGCCGTTCCGCATACAAGCCATATAAGCGTATTGCGGATGGATATGACCATAGAACGGTCTGTAAAAAGATATTTGTAGTTTTCCAATCCTACAAATTTGGTTGAATCCCTGTTCATAAAGCTGAACACAAGGGAGCGTACTGTAGGAATAAGAAGGTACCATGCCAGAATTATTACGGCTGGACCTACGAAAATGTAAGGCACTATTTTATTATATGTTTTGGTAGGAAATGCCTGAGCAAGAAGATTTAATGAATAAAAAATAAGTGCGACGCTGCTTACACCCCATGCGATTGCAACGATGGTTGTAACTATTTGCGGAAAGTTATCGTTCCGCAGTAAAAGAAAGCCTCCAACGGCAACCAGTACTGTAATAAGGACTGTACAAAATGTTTTTGCCAGATCGGGGGCTGAGACTGATTGTTTTAAAGCTTTTGTCTCAGACATATATCCTCCTTTTTGAAAATTAATGCAAAAACCTAAAGCCTTAAACTAAGGCTTCAGGTTTTTATTTAGATTAGCAAGCTGTCTTTATCAGAATTAACGAGGCCATGTCTCATCAATTGTCTTAAGGCACTGTTCTGCATTTTCTGCACCGCTTACATAGTTTACCATGCCAGTCCAGAATGAACCTGAACCAACTTCTGTAGGCATAAGGTCTGATGCATCAAAGCGGAATACTGTAGCATTTACAAGGATCTTTGCAATGTCACGCTCAAGGCTGTTTCCGTAGTCGTTGAAGTTCTGAGTCTTGTGTGGGAACAATGCACCACCGATTCTAGCCCAAGGAGCACATGCTTCCCATGTTGTAAGGAATGTCATGAATTCTTTTACTCCTGGTTTGTCTGTAAATGCAACAAACTGGTCACCACCACCGAGAACAGGTGTTCCCCATTTTGGATCTACAGCAGGAAGAGCGAATACACCTACGTTCTCTTCAAGGTTTGCCTGAATTTCATCCTGCATGAATCCTGTAATAAAGTTACCCTGACGGTTCATCATTGCTGTTGGAGGATTCGTAAACAATGGCTTTACACTGTCGCCATAGTTCTGAGCAATAATGTTATTTGGACCGCCAAGGGTATACTTTTTGTTAAGGAAAACTTCGCCACAGTAGTTGAGGGCTTTTACTACAGCCGGATCATTGAATGCAATTTCGTGGTTAACCCATTTGTCGTATACATCTGGTCCTGCAGTACGGAGCATCAGGTCTTCAAGCCAGTCTGTTCCAACCCATCCTGTTGCTGCTGCTGATTCAAATCCTACTGACCATGGCGCAATGCCGTCAGCAACCATTTTGTCTTCAAGCTTTTTAAGCTCGTCCCATGTTGTAGGAATTGTATAGCCGCGTTTTGCCCATTCTTTCTTGTTGTACCATACAAAGCTCTTTGCATTTACACGGTGGAAAATGCCGTATACGTTTCCTTTGTAAGATCCAAGGTCTTTCCATACAGAGGCATAGTTTGCATCAATTGCAGCTACAACTTCTGAAGGAAGAGGCTTAAGGTATCCTGCTTCTGCAAAACGTTTCATTGTTCCTGGCTGAGGAAGAGCTGCAATATCTGGTGGAGTTCCAGCCTGTGTTTCTACCTGAATCTGAACTTCAAAGTCTGGACTTCCTGTGTAAACTACATTGTAACCAGTCTTTTCGTTGAAAATCTTTACGATTTCCTGAAAACGTGCTTCCTCTTCTCCTCTGAATGCACCCTCAATGCGGATTGTCTTGTCCTCTGCCTTGCCTGAAGAACCTGCTGCTGGTGCATCATTTTTGCTGCATCCCATTGATAATGCTGTCAATGCAGCTACAGATGCTGCTGCCATTGCCTTTACGATTGTAAACTTTTTCATCCGAAACCTCCTGTTTTTTGTGTACGGACAATTTATTAAAAAACCATATTTATCTGGTTGTTTCTCGTTCTATGATGTCTAGAGGGACATTCATGTTTACTATAGGTCTGTCAGGATTCCTTATTCTTTCAATAATCAGTTCTGTAGCACTTTTTCCTGACATGTCCAAATTTTGACTTACGGTGCTTAGCCCGATATATGCAGAAATGTCAATGTTATCAAACCCTAGCAGCTTTATGTCTTTGGGAACATCAATTCCCATGCTTCTTGCTATGTTTAGGAAGCGGGCTGCAATCAGGTCACTGGAACAGAATATGCAGTCCGGCAGGTTTCCCGATGAAAGAAAACCTTTTATGCCCTTATCAAGCTGGTTGTATGAAAAATCGCCTATCCATACATGCTCTGGCGGAATGATGATTCCTTGATTTGCAAAGTAAAAATTGAATCCCCTGAAGCGATCTTCTGTTGCACTTACTGCATAGGTCAAACCTGATTTTTCGCCTATAAAGCCAGGGCGACGACATCCCAGGGAATAAAGATATTCGGCGGCCTTTTGCCCTCCGAGCAGGTTGTGAATGTTTACGCAGTCAAACTCTTGCTGATCGCTTTCTACAAAGCATACTGGGAATTTCGCTCCCTTAAGCATGTCGAGCATGTTTTTTTCAAGCTCCATGCATAAAAGAATGAGTCCATCCACGCGGGCAGTCGTTATGATTGTACTCAGGTAGTTGTTTAAGTCTTCTGTAGAATCTATGGAATAGATGACAAGCTCGTAATGCTGAGGGGCAAGTGCCTGTGCGACACCCCTCAGGCGCTCCATGAATGAAGGCTGTGTAAAGAAAGGTGCGATAACTCCTATTTTGTGGTAGCCTTTCCTTGCATTTGCTACGGCATCAGCTTTCGGTATAAAGTTCAGCTCCTTTATTGCATCAAGAACTTTTTTACGCTTGTCTTCACCAACCTTGTCAGGTTCGTTAAGTACCCTAGAGACTGTTGCCGCACTTACTCCGGCAAGATTTGCTACGTCGTAGATTGTACTTGTTTTTGTCATAGTATCTTGCCTCCTTTTTATGAAACCGCTTTCATGAAACTAATTACATTATACACTGAAGTTCTTTGCTGTCAACATTTTTTTTTAAGTTTTCTGCAATTTTTTTCAAAAGGCATATTGTCTTATTGCAATTACGGTACTGTTTGAAAACAAATTCGGCCGGTGCGCATGTTAAATACGGACGATGTATTAGTCAGATTCGACCGATGCGCATGTTAAATGCGGACGATTTATTAGTCAGATACGGACGGTATGCATGTCAAATACGTTACATTTTAGAGATTGCCTCTATTTATTATTTACACAAAATGTAATTATGGGATTATAATAGAAATCATGAGGGCAAGACGAACTCACAGATTTACGACAGAATTTTCAATAATAATGACTTTGCTGCTTATAACGATAAATGTATGCGTTGGAGTTGTTCTTATGAACAGATCCAAAGAGGCTCTCAAGGTTCTCATGCACACAAACATGCTCAATATATCGAATTCTGCTGCTGACATGATAGATGGTAACATTCTTGAAAAACTTACAGCTCAAGACGTTGGAACTCCTGGGTATCAGAAAATCTATGATACACTGAAAGTTTTTTATGACAACATAGAACTGGAATATGTTTATTGCATAATGGATGACGGCAACGGAAACTTTTCATTTTCCGTAGATCCGGCTCCAGATGATCCTGGTGAATTTGGAGCTCCTGTTGTATATACGGAGGCTCTTTATAAGGCAAGTTTGGGCATTCCTTCTGTTGATGAAGTTGCCTATACAGATGCATGGGGGCGGTTTTACTCTGCATACAGTCCCGTGTTCAACTCAAACGGAAAGGTTGCCGGCATTGTTGCAACAGATTTTTCCGCTGACTGGTATGATTCAAAAATTGCAATGCAGGTTTATTTAATTCTTTCTGGCATTGCCGTTTCAATCATTTTGGGAATTACGTTTTTACTCTTGACTTCATGGAGAATGAAGAATCATCTCAATGACATGACTCTTGAAATTTCTGAGCTTGCTGGCAATGTTGATGAGCTTGCAAAAGAACTGAATGTAGGCACTGTGTACAAGGATTTCTTTAATACTGCCACGGATGATATTCTTGTTTTGGGTGAGCGCATTCACAGAATAAAGCAAGGCCTAAAAAAATATACGGAAAACCTTCATTCCAAGGCAAACACAATGATTGCCGCCCTTTCCTCTGACTTTTACGGAGTGTACAGCATAAACCTTGATGAAAATGAGGGAGTCTGTTATATGTCAAATTCTCGTCTGTCACACGGGCACAAGCAGGACGAGCATTTTACATATACAAAATCAATGATGTCTTATGCAAATACTTATGTTACCGAAAAATACAGGAAAGATTTCATTAATTTCATGACTCCGGAAGCAATCAGGCAAAAGCTTGAAAAGGAAAAGATTTCCACATATCTGTATACGATAAACCGTAACGGACAGGAGATTTATGAGATGGTACGCCTGGCTACTATGAACAATCATGAAGTGTGCATGGGCTTTTCTGATGTTGATGAAGACACCCGCAGGGCATTACAACAGACCAAGACTTTGAATGACGCACTCAAATCTGCTGAAAGTGCAAACAAGGCAAAGACGACATTCCTTTCAAACATGAGCCATGAAATCCGTACTCCTATGAATGCAATAATAGGACTGTACAGGCTTGCTTTGAATGAGAGGGACTTGTCTGATACAACTCGTGACTACCTTAAAAAAATTGGAACTTCTGCAGAACATCTTTTAAATGTCATTAATGAAATTCTGGACATGAGCCGCATTGAATCTGGCAAGATGATTTTGCTGCAGGAAGCTTTTTCAATGACAAAGCTTTTGGAGCAGATTAATGTAATGGTAGAAAGTCAGTGTAAGAACAAGAATCTTGAATGGGAATGGCATTTGAGTGGCAGTGCAAAAGAGTTCTACATTGGCGACGACATGAAGCTTAAGGAAGTGCTGATAAATATACTTAGTAATGCTGTAAAATTTACTCCTGACGGCGGTAAGGTGTTGTTTACAATAGATGTAATAAGGCATTACGAGAGCAAGACTGTCTTTGTTTTTACAATAAAGGATACCGGCATCGGAATGAGCAGGGAGTACCTGCCAAAGCTGTTTGATCCGTTCAGTCTGGAAGACTTTTCTACAAAGACAAAGTACGGAAGCACTGGGCTTGGCATGTCAATAACGAAAAATCTTGTAGACATGATGAATGGTGACATAAAGGTTGAGAGTGAAAAGAATGTAGGAACTACATTTACCGTTACGCTTACACTTGACGATTGTACTGAATGTGAACAGTCTGACGAACAGACTGACGAACAGACTGTTAAAAATGCCGCTGTTGCTGATTTGCGGGGCAGACACATACTTGTTGCGGAGGATGTAGAGATAAATGCGGAAATAATAAAGATGATTCTTGACGTTCGTGGTGTTGAAACTGTAATTGCCGAAAACGGAAAGATTGCTGTGGAAGAATTTGCTTTCAGCACTCCTGGATATTACGATGCCATTCTCATGGATATGAGAATGCCTGAGATGGATGGCCTTGAAGCTACGCGGGCAATTCGCGAAATGGCTAGGGAAGATGCAAAAACGGTGCCGATCATTGCTCTTACGGCAAATGCTTTTTATGAAGATGTTCAGCGCAGCCTTCAGTCTGGACTTGACGCCCATCTTTCAAAGCCGGTAGAGCCAGAAAGTCTTTTTAAAACTCTTGAAAATCTGATTTGCGGTAAGTAAGGTTTAAGGGCTGCCAGAGAAGGCAGCCCTGATTTTTTATTCTTCTGCTTTTATAGGCTTGTTTGCAAAGTCATAGCCGATTGTATATATTCTCTTTCCTGAGAAGTAGTCGGTTGTAAGCTTTACGATTACGCCTGAAAGCATGAGCAGTGATATGATGTTAGGAATTGCCATGAGACCGTTTGTGATGTCTGCGATTGTCCATACTGCACTTACTGTCATGTATGGGCCAATGAATACTGCAATGATGTAAAGATAGCGGTATATTTTTACAGGTGTCATGTTGCCTTTTGAAAGGTATTCGATGCAGCGCTCTGAATAGTAATCCCATCCCAAAATCGTAGTGAATGCGAAAAGAACGAGACAGACCATGAGCACAAACGAAATGACTACAGGTGGAATGCGAGGAAGCAGTGTCTGGAATGCTGCGTTTGTCATGTCAAAGCCTGTAAGGTCTGCAATTTTTGGATTTATAAGAAGACCGATTACGATTGTAAGACCTGTCATTGAGCAGATTACGATTGTGTCAAAGAATGTTCCTGTCATGGAAATTATGCCCTGCTGTACGGCGTGTTCTACTTTTGCTGCGGATGCAGCAATTGGAGCAGAACCAAGACCTGCTTCATTAGAGAATATGCCTCGTGCAATACCTTTCTGCATGGCTACTATCATTGCTCCGACAGCACCTCCAATGGCTGCATTAAAGCCGAATGCACCCTGAAATATTGCCTCAAAAGCCTTGAACAGGTACGAGATGTTGCACAAAAGAGCTGTGATTGCGAATACTACATAGATGATTGCCATGAACGGAACTATTATTCCTGCAACACTTGAAATGCGCTTTAATCCTCCGATTACAACCAGGGCAACGAGAATTGCAAGAATAAATGAAGATACTATGACGACAAGCGAATAGCTTCCTATTCCAGGTATTGTAACTGATGAAAGTGCGGTTCCTGCTGCCGTGCGTGCAAATGTCTGTATTCCATTTGTTATTGAGTTTACCTGACTGAATGTACCGATTCCAAAGAGACCTACCATGGTTCCGAATATTGCGAACAGTACTGCAAGAAGTTTTCCGAGAGTAGGGTATTTCGCTCCAACACCTTTTTCACATGTATAGAACGGACCTCCCAAAATGTGTCCGTCTGACTTTTCTTCACGGTAGTGGATTGCAAGCAAACATTCTGCATATTTCGTTGCCATTCCAAGTAATGCTGCGAGCCACATCCAGAAAAGTGCTCCCGGACCTCCAAGTGCAATGGCTGTTGCTACGCCGACAATGTTTCCTGTTCCGACTGTTGCGGAAAGTGCCGTACAAAGAGCCTTGAAGCTTGAAAGTTCACCGTCTGCGACATCTTCGCTCTTGCGGAAGATTGACTTCAGTGCGTACTTGAGCTGTACAAACTGGACACCTCTGAGTTTTATGGTCAGGAATACACCTGTTGCCAAAATCAGAATTATGAGAGGTAATCCCCAAACGAAGTCGTCAATGACTCCTAAAATTGAATTGATTTTTGCGAACATCAGTTCACCTCGAATAGAATATGGAATATATTTTCGCTATTATATATAATAAGACTAGCTGTTTCAATACTTGAACAGTATGGTCTTGAGCAATATAATCCTTGCGAAATAAGGAGTTTTTAATGACGTCTAAAAAAACAAGAATTGCAGTCATTTTGAGCCTGTGTGTTGGAATTTTGATTTTTGTTTTAAATGGATTTCAAAGTGTTTATTTATGCGAGACAACAAAGAGTTCTGTTGCCAAAGAGTATGCAAGTCAATGTGAACAGATTACAAGCGCATATTCACTTGCAATAGCAAACAAGCTGAATGAGTATTTGAACCAAATGCTTTTTTACAGCGAGGCTGAGGTTGTACAGTCAGGAAGTGATAATGAAATTATTACTTGGCTTCAGGAGCACTCTGGTTCACGTCGTTCTTATTTTTCGTATGTATTGTATGCCTCTTCTGATGGAAAAGCTGTTAGTGATGTAGGTTCGCAACAGAATGTCAGTAACATGGATTTTTTTCAGAAAGTTATTTACAGTGGGTACAATCAATATATTGATAATCCTTCTACAGATCCTGCTACAGGAAAAACTGTAATTCACATTGCTCGTGCTGCGAAATTACGAGGTAAAGCCATTGGCGTGTTTGCAGCTGTTGTTCCTATTGAAACCATTCAGAATATGGTTAGTTATATTCGTCTTGGAGAAACAGGATATGCATGGGTAATAGCTGATGATGGAACTGTTATTGCTCATCATGATAGTTCATATCTCATGAAGTTGAATTTGCTGAAGGCTTCTGGCAATGTTGATTCTTCAATGACTTCTCTTGCAGAAAAAATGGTTCAGGGGGGTATTGGCAAGGGATGGGCTTCAAGTGTTTCTGGAAAGGGAAAAGATTTTTTTGCATATACCCCAATAGCAAATACTCCCTGGATATTTGCCTTTTCAGTTTCTTCTAAGCAAATTTATAAATCAGGAAATGATATTCGCATATCTATGGCAATCTTTACAATGGTGATTGGCGCTCTTCTTATTCTTGCATGTAGCATTGCGACTGGCATGACTTTAAAGCCTTTGCGTGTAGTTGAAGATTCAATAAAAGAAATTGCATCTGGAAGTGCGGATTTGACACGCCGCATAACCATACAGGCTAATAATGAAATAGGTTCTGTTGTAGAAGGCTTTAATCAGTTTACGGAAAAACTCCACAATATAATGAAGGAATTGAAAGATTCCAAAAATCAGCTGTCTGAAGCTGGCGGAGACTTAAAGAATAGCTCTGAAGATACAGCAGCTTCGATTACCCAAATCATTGCGAATATAGAAAGCATGAGCCATAGGATTAGTTCTCAGGCAAATAATGTAAATGATACTGCAAGTGCTGTAAATGAAATTGCAAGTAACATTCAGTCTCTTGAACGTATGATCGAAACACAGGCGGCTGGCGTTACAGAAGCTTCTGCTGCGGTTGAAGAAATGATAGGTAACATACGTATGGTAAACCGTTCCATGGAACAGATGGCTTCTTCGTTCATGACTCTTGAACGGAATGTTGCGGATGGTGCTGAAAAACAAAAAGATGTAAATGATAAAATTACAGTCATCGAAGCTGAGTCTCAAATTCTTCGTCAGGCAAATGCTTCCATTGCATCTATTGCCAGTCAGACCAATCTTCTTGCAATGAATGCCGCTATTGAAGCTGCTCATGCAGGAGAAGCCGGACAAGGCTTTAGTGTTGTTGCTGATGAAATCAGAAAGCTTTCGGAAACATCCAGCCAGCAGTCAAAAACGATTGGTGTTCAGCTTAAAAACATTCAGTCTTCAATTAGTAGTGTTGTAGATGCGTCTGTTGCATCAAGCAAGGCGTTTACATCTGTAGCAGATGGCATTCGTAGTACAGATGAGCTTGTTCAGCAGGTTCGTGCCGCAATGTCTGAACAGGAAGCTGGCTCTAAGCAGATAAATGAAGCCCTTAAGTCTATGAATGACAGTACAATGGAAGTAAGGACTGCATCTACAGAAATGTCTGCCGGAAATCAGGCAATTCTTGATGAAGTCAAAAACTTGCAGGAAGCAACAATGAGTATGAGGAACAGCATGGAAGAAATGAGTATTGGTGCAGAAAAGATAAAGGAAACAGGAGTTTCTCTTACTGACATTACTAAAAAAATAGATGTCTCCATCAACGGCATTGGAAGTCAAATTGACCAGTTTAAGGTTTGAAAAGGGAATGAACATGAAACTGAATAAATCTTTTATTTTATTTATTGCAGTTCTTGCAATAAATTTTTGCTTTACATCTTGCGGTAAAAAAGAGTCGGATAAAAAAATTACGGTAGCAGCCCTTATGAGAAATGATTCCAAAGGAACCTTTGATCAGGCTTATCTGGATGCATTAATCGAAGAAGCTGAAAATATGAATGTGGAACTTGTCGTCTATACAAGCAATTATGATGGTGCGATCCAGATGGATCAGTTGAAAGGCTTGCTTTCACAGGGGATAAGATACTTCGTCTTTTTTCCTGTTGATACAAGTTTGACAGAGCAGCTTGCAAAACTCATAGCTTCTTGTGATGGAGCTGCGGCATTTTCTAATATCATACCTTCTTTGGAAGCATTAAAAGTCAGTAAGAAAATTTTCTATGCTTCATCTCCTGAAACGCTGGCAGGTGAATATCAGTCGCAGATCTTGGATGAATATTTTACACGACATCCAGATAAAGCTCCAGGAAAAGTTCTGAAGATTTTATATATTGATGGCGAATATGGGCATCAGGGGCAGATTTACCGCCGTAAGGGGCTATTAGATGGTCTTGCCGCTAAAGGCTATACGGTAAACATGGTTAGGGAAGATACTGCAAACTGGAGCTATGAGACTGCCCGACAGATTATGGATAACTGGCTTTTAAATGACAGGCTGCTTTATTCAAAAAATGAATTTAATGTTGTTGTATGTCAGAATGACGAAATGGCTCTTGGTGCTGTCTCGTCTTTATTTGATAATGGTTATGTAGATGATCCTCGCTCTCCTACTAACGATGTGGACGGGGATGGTACTGTTTTGAGAGTTCCTGTTGTTGGTATTGACGCAACTGCAAAAGGTTCTCAGTCAATGACAGAAAAAAAACTTTATGCAACGGTTTGGCAGGATGTAAAGACTCAGGCTGCAACGGCTTTGGAACTTGTTGTGGCTTGTGCTAAAGACGGAACTGCAGAAGGCCTTGTCACCAAAAATGGAATTCGTGCCGCAACGGAAGTTTCTCAGGAACCTCCTATTACAGACAAGTCCATTCTTGATCAGTGTTATCCAGTTCCTTTTGTTCCTGTAACACGCTGAAATTACGGTTGTTTCTTGCAAAATTCTCCGGTACATGGTAAAAATATACTGGAGGTTTTTGTAATATGACAGAATTATTAGCACCGGCTGGTAACGTTGAGGCTCTGGATGCTGCCATTGGTGAAGGGGCAGATGCCGTATATCTTGGATTAAAAACTTTTAATGCACGCCTCCGCTCTTCGAATTTTGCATGGAGGGAATTTGAAGCTGCTGTAGAAAGCCTTCATAAAATGGGAAGAAAGATATATGTAACTGTAAATACTGTTACAGAGGAATGCGAAACAGAACGCCTGTACCGCTTTCTTGGATATTTGAATAAAATCGGACCTGATGGACTTATTGTACAGGATTTTGGCGTTGTACGCATGTGTCAGGAATTTTTTCCAAATCTTGAACTTCATGCTTCTACACAGATGAATGTCGAAAGTGCTGATGCTGCAAACCTTCTTTCTGCACAGGGACTAAAACGTGTTGTTGTTGCACGAGAGCTTGGCTTGCAGGAAATTGAAAAAATCAAGCAGAATACAAATGCAGAAATAGAAATGTTTGTGCATGGAGCCTTGTGTGTAAGTGAAAGCGGTTTGTGTCAGTTTTCCAGTTTTTTGGGTGGAAAATCTGCAAACAGGGGCATGTGCACGCAGGCCTGCCGCCGTATTTACAATACTGACATGTACGGGGCTGAAAAACACGGCTATTATTTTTCTCCATGTGACTTGCAGCTTATTGATCATGTGCCTGAACTGATGAAGCTTGGCGTTAATAGCTTTAAGATTGAAGGCCGCATGAAGAGTGCGGAATATGTTGGCGCGGTTACCGCAGCATACCGTTATGTCATGGATCATTGGGAAACTGACCGAAAAGGGTCTCTTGCTGAAGGGCACCGTATCCTTAGTACAGATTTTGCTCGTACAAAGACTGATTACTGGTACGGCTTTAAAGAAATTCCTGAAGGTGTAGATTGTGCCGGACAGAAGATTTTAAATCCGAATCAGGCTGGTGGAACAGGAATTTATCTTGGTAAAATAAAGTCTGTCAGGGATGCAACTTCTGCTGAAAAAAAAGAATATTCTTCCATAGTAAAGAATCTTTCTGAAGATGCGGATGGCATAAAAGATGTTGCCATTCAGATGGCTTTGCTGGAAGGCGGTTCTTATGACCCTGATCCAGGAGACAGCATACGTCTTCATAGAAAAGATGATTCAGGACGGGAAAGCCACAAGGTTCGTCTTGTAAAACCCGATGAAAAAGAACGTCGCTGGATTGATATTCCTAAATCCTTTAAACAGGAAGATTCAGTTTATCTTTTGCAGACTAAGGCAATGTCAAAAAGATATAAGAGGGTGCTTCCTCCTGATTTGTCACGATACAGAAAGCAGCCGGGACCTGAAAAACTTCCGGTTCTTGATCTTACTCCCCTTGCAAAGAAAGAGCTTGACTGGTTCCCTGAAGGAACCTATGTTGAAGTTTCAACGATTGCAGATGCTCATACCGTGCAGATGCTGCATCCTGTCCGTGTAATAATAGAGTTGAACAATGAGACTGTTTACGATTTCATGCATAAGGACATGCCAGAAAAGCCTCTTTTGCCATACAGCAAAAAGATGATATTTATTGCCCTTGATCCGTTCCTGGCAGAAGGTACTGCTGATGAATTTAAGAAGACTCTCGATGTTCTTCTTGAACACGGTTATAAAAATTACGTGGTAAATAATCTTGCCCAAATAACGATGCTCCGAAATCAGAAAGATGTTCATCTTGTGGCAGGTCCTTATCTGTATACTTTCAACAGGTGGGCTGTAAGTTTCCTTGAAAACCAGAATATAATGGCTGTTCAGATGCCGTTTGAGAACAGTGAAAAGAATCTGTCTGAGACTTTTGAGAATGCTACAGAACGTTCCCGCGTACTTGTTCCTGTGTTTGCATATCCTGCATTGTTCAGAATGCGCTTTAAACTGCCTAAAGATTATGACTTTACATTCTTTACTGACAAGGAAGGCATGAGTTTTAAGGTAAATTCTACAGCAGACGGTTCTTTTGTAATGCCTGAAGCTCCGTTCAGTATTATTGAAAAGATGGAATCGTTAAAGTCTAAGGGGTGGAAACATTTACTGATAGATTTTTCCAAGACAAAAACTTCCAAGGCAGACTTAAAAGATCTGCTTTCCATTATGAACAGACGACTGCATATTGAAGGTTCGTCAAAATTTAACTGGAAAGACGGATTTTATGATCCTGAAAAAATGCAAGCATACCAAGCAAGCAATGCCCGTGCGGCACAAGCTCGACGGGACACTGCCGGCAACGCTAAAAAGAAAAAGGCTAAGCGTTAGAATACAGGATCTTGGTCTTCATACTGCCCTGAGGCTGCCTGATTGGCAGCTTTTATGGCAGTGCTGATGGCTTTGTCTGCAAGTCTTTTCGGTAACTTTAAGAATTCTACATGTTCTGCAATGATAAGTACTTTGCTGTGAGATTTTCCTTCTTCATCTTTCCATCTGTTCTGCTTTATCCTTCCGACAACTCTGATTTCTCTTCCTGTCGGACACCATTCGCAGCATCGTTCTGCCAGTTTTCCGAATGTGTCTACATCAAAGTATGATACTTCTTCTATTGTTGAGCCTTCAGAATTCTTGTATTTGGAATTGACGGCAATAGGCACTGTGCAGACTGTTTTTCCGTTTGGGGTGACTTTTTGTACGGGTGTCCTTACGACATTCCCTTCAAGAATAATTTGATTTAATGCATTCATAATAATCTCCTTAGAAGAAAATTTCTAAAAAAAATCCTTCTATATATATAGTTTCCCTGATATGCATTTTTTGTACGTATTTTTGAAAAAAAAATAAAAAAATTAATATTTTACTTATATTTTATTTTGCACTTGTTTTCATGTAACAGTTTGTATATAATTGTTTCTTATGGAAGTGACATCAAATGTTCTTGAACTATTAAAGAGTTATTCTTTGAAGCAAAGGATTGTCAGCATTGAATTTGGAGAATTTGCTGATTATATCCGTCATTATGCACAGCATCATGTAAATGAAAAAGGCTGGCTTGGCGCATTCCTTGGTACTACCGATGATACTTTGCAGGATGAACTCAGGAAGCTTGCTTCTGCCAGACAGATTGTTATTACGAATGTTTCTCAGGGGAAGCAGCTTATATTTGTAGTTCCGTCTTTTATAGAGGCTTATTCTGAAAAATATAAGGAAATAGAGCTGAATATTGGTGTTCCTTTCCCTAATATCAATGATTTGCCAAAGAATGTTCCTACTGATATTGTTACAAAGGTTCAGGCTACAGATTTTCTTTATGAACGCCTTGATAAAGAGCCTGTTGATACTCATGTGCTGTATTGCCTTGAATTTGACAAGACTTTTCCTGGATTACTGTTTCCGTCATCACTTCCTGTATCACTTCTTATAAAACTTACTCTGAAAAAAGTTCAGGATATGCTCAGAAAGGAAGAATATCATGATTACTTCCTTAAAAAGCTTACAATTTCAAACCCTGGTAAAGAGCTTTCAATGAAGAATTTCTTTACTCTGCTGGTTGCCCGTCCTGAAGAAGCTTTTGATGCTGTAAGGACTAACGGTGACAACTTTTATTACTGGTCACAGTTGTGTTATTTTGTCCGTCAGGATTATAACAAGCGCAAAGATTATACTCTTGATGAAATAAATACCCTTCAGTGCATTTCTATCCTTGAAATTGCAACAGCATTTTATAAGTCACGTGCCGCAGAGCGCAGTCAGACCGAAAATGCCTTTAAGGAATTTGACCGTCTTATTGCTTCTCCTCCTTATTATTTTACAAAAACTGATATTGAGAAATTTAAGGATTCCCACGGAAAGTCGCTGCTTGGGCAGTATTCAAAGGAAGCTTTGAATGACCGTCTGAATGCAATGCATTCAGAAACGATTGGCAACAGCCTGCCTCAACTCCTTATTTTTAGGGTTGATGAAAAAGAGGGGTATTTTATTATGAAAGATAAAATCATGCCTCTTATTATACGTCTTTGTAATGAAGCTTCATCTGTTATTCGTGACAGCTTGAGTCGTGCATGGTTTAAGTCCCTGCTTGAATTTGAGACATTGCCGGAAATGAAGGAATCTGTTCCTTTTGAAAAGTGTCTTGAACGAGAGCTTCATGCCGCACAACCTATTCTGTATTCTTTATTGCATGCTTCATTCCTGCCTGTTGTTGCTTTTGAAGATAATACACCTGGACGCATGACTTTGTATCGTAACGGACTTCTTGTGCCTTACAGCGAACTGCTTCTTGTAAGCCGTCAAGAAATTTACTTGAATGCAAAAATGAAACTCCCTGTCTGGTATTCAATTCCGGTGGTTTCTTGGCTTGTTTCTCTCTTTATTAAAAAGCCTAAGAAAAAGAGGGCTAAAAAGACTTATCAGACTGCGACAGAGGCAACAATCAATTTGGAAAAGGCTGAGGCTGAAGATCGCGTTAAAAAGCTTGAAGCAAAGGATAAGGGACCTCGTTCCCGTTCAAAGGCCTTCCGCAATATAGCTGCTGCCGCAGAACAGAAACTTGTTCCTGAAAATAGTACTTTGGATCGTGAGCTAAAGGCTTATCTGACCGAGTGGAATGACCGCCTTGATAGTTCTTCGTATGATAACTTGACAATGGATGTTAATAACCTTATTAGGGATTATTTGAGGAAGGTCTTGAAGTCTTTGAAGACAGAAAACATGTCAGAAGACAGAATTGAAAGTCTTGCCCAGTCACTGGAAGAAAGTCCTAGCCTGATGAAGATAAAGAACCATCCTGCATTAAGGCGTTACATCCAGTTGTACATGATTAAGCTTTTGAAAAACCTTCCACCTTCCTGATTATGATAACATTCTGGCAGCAGGAACGCGGCAGATTAGTAGAGAAATATGAGGATGAGCTGAATCCTGATCTTAATACTTGGGTTGATGCACGCTGTGTAACAAGTGATGATGTTGACGAGTTGCAGACCAAGTATCATATTGATCCGGAGAATATTCTTGATATTCTTGACCCTGATGAACTTTCGCGTATTGAAAAGAATGAAGGGGATGATTTCAGCTACATTCTTACAATTCTGAGGCTTCCTGTATTTTCTCCAAGTGATGATATAAGTTATTTTTGTACTCCTTTAGGTATTATAACGACAGGAAAATTCTTTATTACAATATGTTGGACTGACTGTGAAGTTTTAAAAGACTTTGCGGCGAACAGAATAAAAGAGCTGTCGCTTAATGATTTTACGGCATTTACCATTCGATTTTTTTCTCGTGCAGACATAACTTTTTTGCGGTATCTTAAGGAGCTTAATCGTCGTGCTGTTACGATACAGAATGAAATGTTCCGTTCTGTTGAAAATCAGGAATTTTTGCAGCTTCTGAATATACAGAAGTCTCTTGTATACTTTGAAACCTCTCTCAAGAGCAATCAGCTTCTTTTGGAAAAGCTTCGCAAGACAAGAATCTTGAAACTTGATGAGGAAGATCAGGATTGGCTTGATGACGTTGACATTGATAACCGTCAGGCTATGGAAATGGCGGATACGTATACAAATATTATGGCGCAGATGAACGATGCATGCGCCTCCCTTATATCTAATAATTTGAGCATAGTCATGAAGCGCATGACAATCATTTCCATTGTAATAACCATTCCGACGTTCATAACCAGTTTTTTTGGCATGAATATTCCTTTGCCATGGATGAATTCTGGATGGGTAGGAATGAGTGCTATTTCCGTAATGTGTGTTATCCTTGCCCTTCTTGGTTGGTTTGTCATTATGAAGACGTCAAAGTATGCAGATCCTATTGTGACGTTGAGAAAAAGAAAAGCCCGCCCCAATAAGAAGCAGGCTAGAAGAAAGCGTAGAAAATAATTAGTTTAAATGCTCCAAAGTTGCCTTTGTTACCTTAAATGAATCTTCCTGTTTTTCTACATCGAGCCATGCATAATTGTTTTCAAGAAGTGCACCAGGATTTATGACTGTTGTATTTCCAATCGTGTCTATTCCTGCGCTTTCGTGAATATGACCTGTAATGACTGCAAGAGGCTTGTATTTTTCAATGAATTCCCTCAAAAGAGGACTTCCTACATGCATTCCGTTTGCGATAGCATCACATTTTGTATCTTTAGGCGGATTGTGCATGAGTACAATCAAGTTGTTCCATTCCTGATCGCCCTGTTCCTTTATGAGTTCAAGGTCAGAGTCAAGTTCTTCGTCTGTTCGTTCAAATGGTGTTGTTCCTGTAAACTTGCTTCCGCCACCACTTCCTATGAATGAAAGGCCTTCGTAGTTTGCAAGGCTTTTCTGTACCGAAATGTCTTTTTTTTCAATTTCTGTAATAAACTCTGGATTGTCACAGTTGCCAAGGACAGAAAAAATTGTATCGTGTTTTGAACATAACTTTTCGAGTACAGGAAGTCCTGTCTCTTCATGCTCAAAGCGTGCAAAGTCTCCTGCAAATAAAACCGCATCTGCCTGCTTAAAGCAGTCGTCAAGTTTGTCAAGTCCTTCAAGATTTCCGTGTATGTCGCTTAGTACTAAAAAGTGCATTATATTGCCTCCAGAATATTTTTAAGAGCATTCATCTGCTCGTGAGTACCAATTGTAATGCGTACAAAATCTTCTATGCCAGGTGTATTAAAATGGCGGATAAGGATGCCTGCTTTTTTTACAGCTTTGTATATATCAGTTCCACTTACTCCATCCTTTTTTGTAAAGACGAAATTAGTAGAGCTGTCAATTACAAACCATCCCTTTTCTTTCAGGAATTTAGTAAAGCTGTCACGCTCTTCAACTATTTTCTTTGCGTTTTCCACATTATACCAGGCAGATTTGCAAGATGCGATGGCTGCAGTCTTTGCAAGAAAATCAACAGGGAAGTGGTTAAAAGAATCCTTTACAGTGAATACTGCCTTTATAAGTTCTGGCGAAGAAATTATAAAACCAAGTCTCATTCCTGCTAATGACAGACTCTTACTGAATGTACGTACAATTACAAGATTATTGAATTCTGACAAGAGTGGAATGCAGCTTTCTGTTCCGAAATCTGCATAAGCTTCATCAACAACAACAATTCTGTCTTTTGGAGCCTGTCTTAGAATATCTGCAATCTGTGCTCTGGTTAATGCGATACCCGTAGGGGCATTCGGATTTGCAAATATCAGGCTACTGTTTGTTTTATTTGCTTCTTCAAGCATTTTCTGCACATTAAAAGTCCAGTCCTGTTTTAAAGGAATAGGATTCATTGGAATGTTGTAGTATTCGCAGTATACAGGATAAAAGCTGTAAGTAAACTCTGGCAGTACAAGAGGACGGTCGCTGTCAAAGAAGGTGTAGAATACAAAGCTTAAAACTTCATCGCTACCGTTTCCACAGAAAATCATATCCTTTGTAATTTCGAATGGTATTTTGTTTTTTTCTGATGGAGTACAGGAGTTTCCGTTTATATTTGCGTTTGCAAAAACACCGCCGGTAGAATTCAACATGTCTGCAATAGCCTGTCTTAAATCTGTTACATCTGGATCTGGATACAATCCAAGTTTTTCAATATGATTTTCTGCTGCTGTTTTTACAGCTTCTGCAACGCTTATGTGTGGTGGATATGGATTTTCATTTGCATTCAATTTTATGTATTCCCTGTCGGTAGGTTGTTCGCCAGGAACATACGGATGTAGATTATTTAATCTTTGTGCAAGCATTAATAGCCTCCTGCATTCTTTTTGAGCTGTTTTAGATAGAAATATTTTATTGTAAATGCCCTATAACTGCAAGTGGCAAATAAAAAGGGCTGCCCTTTGCCGAAGTTTGCATACTTCTAGGACAGCCCTTTTTTATCTGTATTTATATTACAGAGGAATGTTTCCGTGTTTTTTTGCAGGAGCTGCATTCTGTACCTTGTTTTCAAGGAATTCAAGGCTTCTTGCAACTCTTTCGCGAGTTTCTTCCGGATTAATGATTTCGCTTATGTAATCGCGCTTTGCGGCAATTTCAGGAGTCATGATTGTTTCATGATATTCCTTTGACTTCATTGCAACGAATGCTGCCTGTGCAGGATCTTTCATTTCCTTTGCGTAAAGAATTTCAAGCGCACCTTCTGCACCCATAACTGCAATTTCAGCCTTTGGCCATGCGTATACAAAGTCTGCTCCAAGATGCTTTGAACACATTGCAATATAGGCTCCACCATAAGCTTTTCGTGTAATGACTGTTACTTTTGGTACAGTTGCCTCACTGTATGCATAGATAACTTTTGCACCGTGTCGGATAATGCCCTTCTGCTCTTCATCTGGACCTGGAAGAAAGCCTGGAACATCTACAAATGTAACTAGAGGAATGTTGTAGCTGTCGCAATAGCGGACAAAGCGTGCAATTTTATCTGATGAGTCGCAGTTGAGCAACCCTCCCCATACGGCAGGATTGTTTGCTACTATACCAACAGACTTTCCTTCTATTTTAGCAAATCCTACGACTGCCATTTCTGCAAATTCCTTCATTACTTCAAAGAAAGAATTATCATCTGCAACACAGTCTATTACTTCCCTTATATCATAGCCCTTTTTGCTTTCTTCTGGCAAAACGGAAGCAATCTTCTTTGCCTTTTTATGTGCATCGAACTTATATTTTGCAGCTGCAACAATTTCTTCTCCGTAATAATGCGGAATGTAATCGAGCAGCTTGCGTACATTTTCGTAACACTCTTTTTCAGTCTCGCTTCTGAAATGGGCGACTCCGCTTTTTTGTGAATGAATTGAAGCTCCGCCTAAATCTTCTGCTGTAATGTCAAGGGAAAGTACGCTCTTTACGACTTTAGGACCTGTAATGAACAGCTGGCTTATTTTGTCTACAGCAAAGATGAAATCTGTAATTCCTGGGGAATATACGGCACCTCCGGCACAAGGACCTGCAATAATACTGATTTGTGGTACAGTTCCGCTGGCACGGACATTCTGATAAAAGAGCTCTCCGTAACCGCACAGGGCGTCAACACCTTCTTGAATGCGTGCTCCGCCTGAATCGTTTATTCCAATGATAGGACAGCGTGATTCTATGGCTTTTTCCATCAATTCGGCAATCTTCTGACCATGTACTTTTCCAAGGCTTCCACCCTGAACTGTAAAATCTTGTGCATAGACAGCAACTTTCTTGCCGTTTATTTTGCCAAATCCGGTAATAACTCCGTCATAAGGAATTTCCTTTGCGTCCATTCCAAAACTTGTGCACTGATGGTGTGCTGCAGAGTATATTTCGTAAAAACTCTCTTTATCGCAGAGGGCGTTTATGCGCTCAATGGCGTGAAGTTTGCCCTTTGCATGTTGTTTTTCAAGATTGTATGTGTACTTTGCCATATAACTTGGATTGTAGCAACATTCGCTTTTATAGTCAATATGACAAAATTTGTATATTTGTCAGTTAAAACTTCCGTTCTGTGTTTTTATTTTATTGGAAGCTTCCAGCAGTTCAGAATTAGTAGGAATCCACGCATAAGACTTGTTTAGGTGTTTTGCTGTCTTAAGGATGTCGTTGCCTTCCTGCTTAAGAACTTCGTTATATTCTTGAACGAATGCCTTGTAGTCAATTTTTGTTACTTTACCGGTATTCTGCTGAATGCCTGTAATTACCCACCTGTTGCCTGTAAAGGTAAGGATTAGTTTGTCTTCTTTTTCTTCTGCAAAAAGAGAGCCGTCTCCTTCATTGTAAACAAGATAGTAGGTGACAGTGACTTCTTCCTTGTCTTTATTTTTTATGTCGGGAAATTCTTCTGAAATAGGTTTGGGGAATGTGTTTCGTGCTGGGGCAGTATAAAACAGGTTGCCTTTTTTACTTTCAATAAAGAACTGTGTCAGACCATATATTGAATAGCTTCCGTCATAATTGAACTGAAACCATTCTGCCGGTGAAACTGTCTTGTCTTTAAAATTATAGGCACTTCTTGTTTTTGAGGCAACGTATATTGTGCTTAGCATGTCTATGAGAGTGTTTGCGCTCTTGCAGTTTGAGCTGGATTTTGCACTTGCCGTGTCAGTATTGTTTACGGCACTGTAAAACATCTGTACGGTTTCAAATGATGTAAGCCCTCTTGTTGTCGGCTGTTGCATTATGCCGTTTATGAGTGTTCCTGCTACTGCAAGCATTGCAACCATTGCAATGCTTGCAATGCCTATACCTGTTTTGTTATGGCGGAACCAGCGTTTTACCTTAAGCTGCTGCTGAAATCTTTTTTGTTTTTTCTGAACCTCTTCTTCAAATTTTTCATTTGAAATGTTTGTTTTGCGAATGACTGGTGCCGGCTGTCCATCGGGTGTTATGCCAAGTTCCCTGTATAAGTCTTCAATCGGAAACGGAGTGTAGTTTTCAGAAGCAGACTCATGAGAAGTCGCCTGCAGACCGTTGTCAACAGCTTGTGCAATGTTTTGATTCAGTGACCAAACTTTCTGTGATACTGGAATGTAATTGTGGTCTTTGTAATCTTCTTCCCTAAGTTCTTCGTTCATCTGTGTAAACGGCAAGTTGCCTGTAAGCACTTTGTATGTAATGGCAGCCTGTGTAAACCTTAATGCCGCATTTTTTTTGAGGGCTTTGTTGATGTACAGCCCTTCTGATAATGCGTATGTTTCTGTTCCTGCACATTGGGATGCCATTTCATATAAATCAAACGGAACAAATATTATGCGTTCAAATTCTGATGAAATTACGATGCCACCCGCGCCTATGGCATTAAGTGGAACATTCTGCTTTATTGCACTTTCAATTGCACTGCATACCAATGTGCTTGCAAAATACTGGCGGGTATTGTCTTGTGTGTCAAAAAAATCTTTAAGCGTTAATCCGCTGAATCCTGCTCCTTCCAGCAGAACGGCTTCTGGTGTTGATTCGGAGCCTTCCTCTAGCTTTGTTCCCGAAAAGAACCAGTTTGAAAAACTCCATCCGTCATCGTTTTTAGTGGCAATAAAACCGTTCTCGGTAAGACGCAAGGAAAGTCTGGCTTTTGAAAAGGCACTCTGCGTCATGTATGTATCCAGATAAATATTACCGTTTTTTGAAAATACAAGCTTTCTTTTCATTTGTGCTCAGAGTCTCCCATTTAAATTCTTGTTATTCCTAATATACAGCCTGTCATGACAATTCAGCAAGTGTTTCCCATCTTTCGTAGTCATTTTCAAGCTGTTGGCTGACAGTTTTGTATTCTTCACCTGCTGCTGTGGCCTTTTCGTAGTCAGGGCTGCTCATCTCCGTTTCAAGGGCAGATTTTTTTTCTTCTAGCTCTGCAATTTCAGCTTCAAGACTTTCAAATTCTTTTTGTTCTTTGAATGTCCTCTTTCTAGGTTTGTTGCTGTCTTTGTTCTGAGTGACAGTTGCGGTTCTGGCTTCTGTGTGTTTCTTTGCTTCATTTTCTGCTGCTTCTGCCATTTTCATCTTTCTGTACTCAATGTATTCTGAACATTTGCCTACATAACCTGAAACGCTTCCGTCTTCTTCAAGAATAAAAAGTGTGTCTGCAACTTTATCCATAAAATACCGGTCATGACTTACAATTAAAAGACATCCCTTAAAGCCCATAAGAAATTGTTCAAGGATATTCATTGTAAAGATGTCAAAGTCGTTTGTAGGTTCGTCAAGAATCAGAAAATTCGGATTGCTTAAAAGTAACCGCACTAAAAACAACCTTTTGCGTTCGCCTCCGCTGAGTGAACTTACTGGAGAATACTGAATCTTGCCTTCAAAACCAAATTGTTCAAGAAACAGAGTTGCACTGAGCGTTGTTCCGTCATTCATCTGCATTACTTCGGCGGCTTCCTTTACATATTCAAGAACTGTCTGGTCAAGATTCTTGAATGTAGGATTTTGCTGATAATAGGCGATTGAAGTATTCTGTCCCATTACGATATATCCTTCGTCTGGCTGTATGGACTGTGTGATTATATTGAGTAAAGTCGATTTGCCGCTTCCGTTATCTCCGAAAATTCCTATTTTTTCGCCTTTGTTAAAGCTATAGCTGAAGTTCTTTAGAACTGGGAATGTTTTGCCTTCATTTTGTTCTGCAAAGCCTTTCTGATAGTTTTTTGTAATGCCATGCAGTTCAAGGATTTTTCCACCAAGCCGCCTGCCTGCCACTTCAAAGGTAAAGCCCTTGTCAGCCTGAAATTTTTCCCTGTTTATAAGTGCCATGTCATGTTGGATTCGCGCCTTTGCCTTTGTTCCTCGCGCACAAGGTCCCCTCATAAGCCAGTCTCGTTCTACACGCAGGACTGATTCTATCCTTCGTTCTGTGTTTGCTTCTATTTCTGCTTCGGTTTCCTTTTTTTCAAGATAAAGGGAATAGTTTCCTATGTAGAGCTTGATTTTGTTGCGTGCAAGCTCGTATATGTGATTGCACACGGCATCAAGAAAATAGCGGTCATGAGTGACCATGAGGACTGCTCTCTTTGTTTCTGCAAGATAGTCCTGCAACCAGCTGATTGTGGTAATGTCCAGATGGTTTGTAGGTTCGTCAAGCAGCAGCAGTTTTGTGTCTTCGACAAGAACCTGTGCAAGTGCCACTTTTTTTATCATGCCGCCTGAAAGTTCCCCCATGGAGCGGTTCATGTCGTTTATGCCCAGTACTGAAAGAATTGATTTTACCTGTGCCTCGTAGTTCCATAAATTACCGTTTTCCATTTTAAGCGTAAGGTCGTCGAACTGTTTTTGAAGCCCGTCGGTCATGCCCTGTTCCATTTGTGAGCAGATTTCTTCATATTGACGGATTATTTCCAGCTTTGGAGATTTTGATTTGAATATGTGTGCCTTTATGGTATCGTTTTTGTTGTACTGCGGATTTTGCGGGAGGTATGAAACTCCAGAGGCTTTGTTTATGACTACCGTTCCGTCATCCGGCTGCAGGACTCCTGCTATTGTGTTTAGAAGGGTTGATTTTCCGGTTCCGTTACGTCCTATGAGTGCAACCTTGTTGCCTTCGTCAATGCCGAATGTTACGCCGGTAAAAAGTGGCTGTTCCCTACCTATTTTTGTCAAATTGTTTACAGATAACAGATTCATGCCACTTAGTGTAGCATGAAAGGAGTGTTTGCAAAAGTAGCTTCATTCATGTCTTGACTTGTGTCTGTAGAAATAATATTCTGACAAAAAGAGGTATATAATATGAAGAAAGATTTTGGAAAGCAGACTTATATGTTCCCTATGCCGGTTCTTATTATTGCTACTTATGACGAGAACGGCACTCCTGATGCCATGAATGCTGCATGGGGTGGAATTCATGATACGAATCAGATTGGAATTTGCCTTAGCCCTGAACACAAGACTGTAAAGAATATTCTTGCTAAAAAAGCATTTACAGTAAGCATGGCAGATGCAAAAAATGTTGTTCCTTGTGATTATGTGGGTGTTGTTTCTGGAAACAATGTAAGTAATAAGATTGAGACTGCCGGATGGACTGTAACAAAGAGTGCTGTTGTAGATGCACCTGTAATTAATGAGTTGCCTATGTGCCTTGAATGTACCCTTGTAAGCTACGATGAAAAGTCTGGTTACATGGTTGGTGACATTGTAAACGTAAGTGCTGAAGAAAGCGTGCTTACTGACGGTAAGATTGATGCCGCAAAGGTGGAGCCGATAACTTATGATCCTGTAAGCCACAAGTATCTGAAACTAGGACAGGCTGTTGGAACAGCATTTAAAGATGGGCTTGCCCTAAAAAAATAAGAAGACTTTGTAGAATTTTTTTTGTGCCGTAAGCATGAGCAGTGCTTGCGGCACTTTTTTTTTCACTTACTCAGAGCTATAAGAAAAAGCTATTCCCCATAAAGGAAAATTGTATTAGGCAAAGTTTTAGAAAAAATATATATATATGAATGTGTGCTGGGAGGAGAACATGAGTGAGTCGATAATCGAAATCAAAAACCTTAACTTGACTTATGAAAACGATGAGATTTCATATACAGCTCTCAAAGATATAAATCTTTCCATAAACGAAGGGGAATTCATTTGTATTGTCGGTTCTTCTGGTTGTGGAAAATCAACTTTGCTCAGTGTGCTTGAAGGGCTGAACAAGGCTTCGTCGGGTGAAGTACTCATAAACGGAAAGCAAGTGACTGGTCCAGGGACAGAACGTGCCGTAGTTTTTCAGCACTATTCTCTTTTTCCGTGGATGACGGCAAAGCAGAACATTGCATTTGCTGTATATGAAACGAACAAAAAAACACGCAAATTGAGCAAAAAGGAATCTCTTGAAATAGCTCAGGAATTTTTGGAAAAAGTTGATTTAAAAGGCTTTGAGAACAAGCTTCCTGGACTGCTCTCAGGAGGAATGCAGCAGCGAGTTGCAATTGCACGCGCACTTGCCTGCAATCCGAAAATCCTGCTGATGGACGAACCTTTTGGTGCTCTTGATGCAAAAATCCGCGAGAACTTGCAGGAACTTCTTTTGAAACTGTGGCGGACTGATGAAAAGAAAAAGACCGTCATATTTGTCACTCATGATTTGAGTGAGGCAATTTTCCTTGCTGACAGAATCGTGTTCATGCTGCCTAAGGAAATTCACGAAGTTATTGATGTGAAAATACCCCGTCCAAGGACACGAAAAGATGTCTACATGTGCAAGGAATACAGCGAGATAAACGACAAGCTGAAAAACCTGTTCTACGAAGGAGACCATAATGTCGTTCAGCCTGGAGGTGAATCTATATGATTGAAAAAAGAAAGGTTTTGCGTGATGTAGTTTTTAATGCCGCGAATTTGTTTTTCGTACTCACATTTGCCTGTTTTTTGCTGCCAAGTAAGTATGCTGCAGAAATGCGAATTGGCTTGAAAAGTCCGTTTGTTTTTTCAGTTGTCCTTTGTGCCTCGGAACTGTTCTTCTTGTTTCAGTCACGGAACGAAAAAAAATGGCGGTCTGCAAGGGACATTGCGGGTTTCGTCTTTTTTGTTGCCTTTATATGGGAATTTCTTGTGTCCAGGCTGAATCTTTTTCCGTTTGTGTTCGTTCCGGCTCTTGAAAATGTATTCCATGTGTTCGTGCAGGACTGGAAACTTATAGTCACAGGTTTTTTCAGCTCAATGTATCTTTTGATTGTCGGCATGACCAGTGCAATAGCGAGTGCTGTTATTCTCGGAACCCTCGTTGGATGGAATTCCCGTCTTACGAAGGCTGTGTATCCGATTGCAAAGGCTGTTTCAACAGTACCTCCGCTTATTTACACGCCTTATGTGGTTCTGATAATGCCAACATTCCGAATGGCATCAATTTTCGTGATTTTTCTTACGAACTTTTGGAGTTCCTTCATGGGCTCAATCAACAATACTGCCTTTGTCGAAGGAAAAATCGTGAATTCTGCGAAAGTACTCAATCTTTCAACACCAGTCATTTTGTTCAGGATTATTATTCCGTTCAATTTGCCTCGAATTATCAACGGACTTCCAATTCAGCTTGCTTCTGCCCTTATGACGCTTACTGCTGCTGAAATGCTTGGTGCTGACAGCGGAATGGGATTTTATGTGCGCATGTCGCTCAACTATGCAAACTACACGAAGGCTATTGCAGGAATATTCTTCATTGGCTTTGTTGTCACAATCTTAAACGGAGTCATAAATACGGCTAAAAAGAAACTTATAAAATGGAAATACTAAGGCAACTTCGGTTTGCCATCTAAATGTGTAAGGAGTTAATTACTATGAATGTTAAAAAATCTTTTGCTTTGGCAACAGGTACCCTTTTGCTGTTGGGAACTCTTTTTACGTCTTGCGGCGGTAAAAAAAATCAGGATGAATATCTTTCATTCAACATTGCTGTTACGCCAAACAAGGTGGTCAATCCACTCATACAGATTGCTCAGGAAAAAGGGTATTTTGAAGCATATAAATTCAAGCCAAACTACATAACGCTGGAAATGATAGGTACTCCCGAGGCTCTGACAGCCGGAAAGCTTGATGCCGCCTATGAGCAGATTATACCGCCAATCAGTTACGGGGCACAGGGTGCAAATGTTACGATTTTTGCTGGAACTCTTTCTGGTGGAATGGAGGTTGTGGCAAGAAAAGAGGATGCGGAATTTCTGCGTGATCCCAAAAACTGGAAAGGCAAGACAATCGGTGTCATCCATCTTTCGACGGCAGAAATGGTTTCCAAAGCTTCTCTTGGCAATTATTACGGCTATAAGGTTGGCGAAGATATAAATTATAGGATTATCGATGGCTATCCTTCGATTTCTGCAGCAGTAGCAAAGGGCACTCTGGATATTGGACTCATTTCTTCTGAGTATCTTGATGCAGCTCGTTCGATAGGGCTTGAACACTTGTTCCACCTTACCCAGCTCCAGAAAGATTATGTTTGCTGCAGACAGTATGCATACAGTCCTTCTTTTGACAAGAACAAGGATGCGTACAAAGCATACCTCAAAGGCCAGATTAGGGCTTACAAAGATTATGTGACGAATCCTGCTGAGGCAATTGAAAGCCTTGCACGCCTTACTGGAGAAGATACTGGTTACATTAAGCGCTACATTTATGAAAAGGAATCAAACGGAGACCGTTCTTACAATCCTGATCCGAATTACAATGGTGTTCTTTCGATTTATGAAATCCTTACTGGCTGGAACTACATAGAGTCTCATGCACAGCTGCATGAATTCTTCAATATTGATGTTTATGCAGAAGCTTTGAGTGAGATAATAAAAGAATTCCCTAGTGAGTCGTTTTACAAAGACATGTGGGCATATTTCCTTGCCAACGACAATAAGTTTCCTGGATTCAATTACGAGAAAATTTAATCTGATTAGGTGTGAATCAAAAGATAAGGAGATCTAAAGTGGCTATAGATATCAAAAAATCAGAAGTGGAAACTCGTGACAACCGTCTTGGTGCAGTGCTTGCTTTTCATGGAAAGGCTAGTACATTGCAAAAAGATTCGAGCAAAAGAGCTGTAAAGGATGACGAGCGAATCTACTCGCAGTGTAGTGATTGTTCCCAGGGCTGTGCAGAAGTCCTTTCCTACATGATTCGGGATGCAGCAATAGTTGTTCATTCGCCTTTGGGTTGTCTTTCACCGGTTTCTATTTACGAACGAGTCGAGGCTTCTAGCAAGGTTCGTGGAATTGAAGCTCCGAAAATTCAGGTAATTTCTACCAACATGGGAATGGACTCAACTGTTTACGGAGGGGTGAAAATTCTTCGTGAGGCAATTCTTGAGGCTCATAGGCGCTTTAACCCAAAGGCAATTCTGATTCATTCTTCATGTGCGGCAGGAATCATTGGCGATGACATTGAAAGCGTTGTTGATGAACTTGAAGAAGCACTCGGAATCCCTCTGGTGCCAATATACTGCGAGGGCTTTAAATCAAAAACATGGACTTCGGGTTTCGATGCCGTTTTCCATGGAGTCCTTAGGAAACTTGTAAAGAAGCCTCAGAAAAAGCAGGAAGATTTGGTTAATATCATAAACTTTGCAGGTCAGGATTCCTATACGGCTTTGTTCAAGAGAATCAATCTTCGTCCAAATCTCATTGTTCCGAATTCAAGTGTTGAGCAGCTGTCGATAATGTCAGAAGCCGCATGTACGATTTCAATCTGTGAATCTCTTGGAACATACGGAGCGGCAGCCCTTGAACAGAATTATGGAGTTCCTCAGTTGAAAGTGTCTTCTCCATACGGAATCGAATGGACAGACCGCTGGTTTCGCGAGCTTGCAAAAATTACGCACAGAGAAGAGCTTGCCGAAAAGCTTATCAAAGAGGAAAACGAACGAATCAAGCCAATCATCGATGGTTACAAAAAAGTTCTTGCAGGCAAGAGAGCCTATGTCTATTCCGGCGACTCGTTTGCCCACTATCTTACGAACATGGTTAGGGAATACGGAATGGAAGTTGTCGGAGTTACAACTCTTCACCACGACCAGACTACGGACAACAAAAGTCCCGAGCTTGACACACTTAACGAAATGATAAAGTACACGGGTGACGTGGAAAAATTTTCGGTCTGCAACAAGCAGCCTTTCATCATGTACAAAATCTTTAGCGAACTCAAACCTGACATTCTTATCACTCGGCACGATTCAATCGCTACAATCGGAACTAAGCTTGGAATTCCTTCAATCAGAGCGAATGACATAAATGTCTTGAGTTGCTATGAAGGCTCTGTAAACCTTGGTGCTAGAATTATAGATGCACTGAATTCAAACAAATTTTTCAAGACGATTTCTGAGCATGTAAAGTTCCCTTACAGTTCATGGTGGATTAACCAGAAGGATCCATTCTATTTTGACAAAAAGGCGGAAGTAAAATGAGTAAATTGATTGAACAACCAAGATTTTCATGTGCACTTGCAGCACAGACAACAGTGTTGGCAATTCCAAGAGCATTGCCAATCGTTCATGCTGGACCTGGCTGTGCATCAAAAACATTTCTGACTCTTTCCCAGTGTGCAGGAAACCAGGGGGAGGGATATGGTGGCGGCGGACAGATTTCAAGTACCAACACAGGCACTAAGGAAGTCGTATTCGGCGGAGAAAACAAGCTGCGCACCCTGACGGAAAATGCCTTTAAGGTTTTGGATGCAGATTTATTCGTTCTTCTTTCTGGTTGTACATCTGGAATCATCGGTGACGACATTGTTTCTGTTGCCAATGAATTTCGTGAAGAGGGAAAGCCCGTTGTTGGAGCAGAGACCTCAGGCTTTGTTGGAAACAACTATCACGGTCATGAAGTCATTGTAAATGCAATTATCGAGCAGTTTGTGGGCAATGTTACTCCAAAGGTTTGTAAAGGGCTTGTCAATGTGTTTGCTGTTGTTCCAAATCAGAATCCTTTCTGGCGTGGTGATCTTGGAGAAATCAAGAGAATTTTGACTGCCATCGGGCTTAAGGTGAATATTCTTTTTGGCTATGAAAGTGCTGGTGTCTTTGAATGGAAAAATATTCCTCATGCAGAGTTCAACATACTGCTTTCCCCATGGGTGGGTCTAACTACTGTGGAGCTTTTAAAGAAAAAGTATGGAACTCCATTCTTTCATTTTCCATACCTTCCTGTTGGCGGCAAGGCTACAAGCCTGTTCCTGAAAAAACTTGCAGCGTTTGCAGACCTTGACCTTGAAAATGTCTCTGCCGTAATCAAGCGCGAAGAAGACATGTTCTACAGCTATATCGTAGGGCTTGCTGACTTTATGTCTGATTTCCGAAGCAACATTCCGAACGATTTGTATCTCGTGGCGGATTCTGAATATGCAATCGGAGTTACGGATTACCTTGTGAACGAGCTGGGCTTGCAGCCGAAGGGCATTTTTATCACAGATGAGCCGCCAACGGATGCAATAAAGGAAAAAATCCTTTCGACAATTGAAACTCTTGGAAAAGAAATCAAGGACGTGGTTTATTTTGAAAGTGATGGCGGAAAAATCCAGCAGCAGATGATTGAACTTATAGGTTCTTCAAAGCGTGCCGTGATTTTCGGAAGTACCTGGGAAAAAATCGTTGCTAAAAGAAACAACAACATGCTCATTCATTTGAGCATGCCTATTGTAAACGATGTCATTCTGAATAAGACTTTTGCAGGTTATACAGGAGGACTTAAGCTTACGGAAGAAATTTATTCAGGAATCTTCAAGCACGGAACAATCGACAAGAACGTTCAGGTTCTTTAGGTGAACGTTTGACAAGGAGAATTTATGGCATACAGAATCGCAGCCGCTACATCCGATGGAAAAAACATAGACCTTCACTTTGGTGAAATTGAGAGCCTTTCGGTTTACGAAGTGAACGAAACAGACGGGAGTTTCAGTTTTATTGAAAATCGCAATATTCTTAGGGAGCCTGAAAAAGAAGCCTGTGAAAGTGGGTGTTCCTGCGGTAGCGATTTTGCTGTGAAAGTAGGGCAGGCTGTAAGTGACTGCACGTATTTTCTTGTGGCAAAAATCGGACCAAAGCCCCACAGAATGCTTCAGGAAAACAATGTCAACTGTATTGAGGCTCCCTTTTCGTTGGATGAGGCAATGACAAAACTCAATCAATATTTTGTCAGACATAAAAAAAGGGAATCTCATGTGTTTTGACAATTCTATCCTGTCGTAGTACGTTGACATTTCATGTTGCATGGGGTGGCGGTTGTGTTCTATAATGGTATGCATGAATATGAACATACAATCGCCTGACGAGCTTTTGCCCGAAGAAGAACTGCCTCCGGTAGGACCTAAAACTGCAATGGTTTCTGTCATAGGTCGTCCTTCTGTGGGCAAGTCTACATTCTTGAATACGGCAAGCGGAGAAAAAATAAGCATAGTTTCCTCTGTGCCACAGACCACTCGCAATGCAATCCGCGGTATTGTAAACACATCTTTAGGACAGCTTGTCTTTGTGGATACGCCCGGACTGCACGAAAGCGACAAAAAACTGAACATCAGGCTTACGCAGATTGCTGCCGACCAGATGAAAGACAGCGATGCAATCCTTTATATAATAGACGCAACTCGTGACCATGGTTCTGAAGAAGAAATGATAGCTTCAATGACAAAACCTTATATAGACAAGCTTGTCATAGCCATAAACAAGACGGAAGATCCTCGTGCAAATCCGTCTTTGGCACGTGAGTTTGTTCAGACTGCCTTTGCAAATTTTCCGGCTTCACGGATTGTTGAAATGAGTGCAAAGGATGACGTAAATGTAAATGACGTTCTAAAAGCCCTGTATGAGCTTGCACCTGAAGCCCCTCACTTGTACCCGGAAGAATTTTATACGGATCAGGAAGTAGACTTCCGCATTGCTGAAATTATTCGTGGACAGGCAATAAATCGTTTGGAACAGGAACTGCCGCATGCAATCTATGTGCGTGTAGAAGATATGAAGATGGAAAAGTCCAATCTCTTAAAAGTTCGTGCAAGCCTTTGCGTTGAGCGCGAAAGCCAGAAAGGTATTGTAATCGGAAAGGGAGCTTCCATGATAAAGACTATACGTGTGGAGTCCATAAAGGAATGCAGGAAAATCTTTCCGTATCGCGTAGACATAGACCTTCAGGTAAAGGTTGATAAGAACTGGAGGCAGAAAGATGTCACCCTTAACAGGTTGCTCAAATAATACTGGAATAGAAGTTACCCCTCCTTTGTTCTCAAATCGTGACTTGTGGCATCTGATATGGCCGCTTCTTGTTGAGCAGCTTTTGCAGATTACGCTCGGCATGGCGGACATTATTATGGTGTCGTCTTTGGGAGAGGCTAGTGTAAGCGGAGTTTCTCTTGTTGACCAGCTGAACATTCTTATCTTTCAGATATTTGCGGCTCTTGCTACCGGTGGAGCTGTAGTATGTTCCCAATACATAGGAGGAAAGAGCTCCTCCATGGCTCAGAAGACTGCAATGCAGCTTTTGTATGCTACGACCGCCATAGCTGTATTTCTTGTCGTAATCGGTACGGTATTTCATAGGGAGGTGCTTTCTGGAATTTTTGGTAATGTTGAGCATGACGTAATGTCTGCAAGCTGCAGGTATTTCCTTATAACTCTTTTAGCCCTGCCTGCTATAGCAATTTATAATGCCGCCGCCGCTATATTCCGCTCTCAGGGAAATTCTCGCATAAGCATGTTGATTGCGGTTCTTGTAAATGTTGTCAATATTGGTGGTAATGCCGTCTTGATTTACGGTTTGCACTGGGGGGTTGAGGGTGTTGCTGTTCCTACTCTTGTTTCTAGGACGGCGGCTGCAACGGTTCTTTTCGTGTGCCTTTACAGAAATAAAGATGTCTGCATAAAAGGTATTTTTCATGTGCATTTAGATTTTCACCTTATAGGGAAAATCATGCGCATCGGAATTCCAAATGGCCTTGAAGGTTCTGCCTTTCAGATAGGAAAGATTCTTGTATTGTCCCTCATTGCTTCCTTCGGAACTTCTGCCATTGCTGCCAATGCTGCTGCAAATACCCTTGCCACGTTTGAAGTTCTTCCCGGTAATGCTATTGGCATTGCCATGCTTACAGTTGTAGGGCAGTGTATGGGTGCAAAGGAATATGGGCAGGCTGTGCGCTATACAAAAAAGATGATGGCTGCGGCATATTTTGGTTTTATAATATTGAATGTTCCTCTGTTGATCTTTTCATACAGGATAATATTGTTTTACGGAATGTCAGAAGAAACTTCCCGTCTTGGCTGGTACATGACGCTCATTCACGGTATCTGTGGAATATTCATCTGGTCACTGTCCTTTACCCTGCCTAATGCTCTGCGTGCTGCAGGAGATTCTGCATTTACGATGATAGTCTCCATGGTTAGCATGTGGACTGTGCGCGTAGGCATGAGCTTTGTGCTTAAGGCTACGGGGATATTTGGCCTTGTGTCTTTGCTGGGGCTTCCAAAGTCTTTCGGCTCTTTATGCGTATGGATCTCAATGATTTTGGACTGGATTGTACGCTCTGCATTCTTTGTAACTCGTTTTGCACGTGGCAAGTGGAAGCAGAAGCAGGTTATATGACTAGATGAGGAATGCAATGATTGGCTGATTTACAGGCCGAGATTGCTTATAATCATTTTACATTCATTTACGCCGTCCATGGCACTGCTTACAATGCCACCTGCATAGCCTGAACCTTCTCCTGCAGGGTATAGGTTTCTGATTGCCGTACATTCTCCTGTGTCTTTGTTGCGTAATATCCTTACAGGGGTGCTTGTACGTGTTTCGCTTGCAATGAGCAGTGCTTCTGGACACAAAAAGCCTTTCATGCTTCTGTTAAAATAATTGAAGGCGGAAGCAAGTCTTTCAGTTATTTGTGGTGGAAGGCACTCACGTAAATCCCTGCTTACAATGCCGGGCGTGTAGCTTGTCTTTGGAAGAGTTTCGCTGATTTTTTCTTCAATAAAGTCCTGCATTCTTTGTGCTGGGGCTTGCTGACCGTTACCGCATTTGAACGTGTTTCTTTCTATATAAGTACGCCACACAAGACCATTGAGTGCTGGTGTTATGGGGCTTGTGAATTCGGCCGGTATGTCTTCTGGACGTGTTTCTACAACAAAGGCTGCATTGCTCCACTGACTGTTACGTCCTGCCGCAGACATGCCGTTTACCACGATTTCTTCAGGTCCTGTTGCACTTGGCACTACAAAACCGCCTGGACACATGCAGAAGCTGTACACTCCGCGACCATTCTGTTGGCTTGTAAGGCGGTATTCTGCCGCTCCGAGATGCTCGCCTCTTTTTCCGTGATACTGAATTTCATCTATAATGTTGCGAGAATGTTCTACTCGAACTCCTACGGCAAAGGTCTTTGCCTCTAAAGCTGCTGGTGCTATTCTTGCAATCATTTCGTAAATGTCTGTAGCAGAATGTCCTGTTGCCAAAAGAACTGCATCCGCCATGAATTCTTTTTCTTCGCCAGTCTTTGTGTTTTTTGTTTTAACCCCCTTTACTGGAATGCTTGCAGTGCTGCAAGCGACATCTGTTATAAAATCTGTACAGCGTGTGTCAAAGTAAAGTTCTGCACCAAGTTCCGTCAACTTTGTGTTCATTGCATTTATGATTGCTGGCAGTTTGTCTGTGCCAATGTGAGGGTGTGCGTCTGTAAGGATTTTTTTGTCTGCCCCAAAGTGTGCGAATATTCTTAATATTGAAGAAATGTCTCCGCGTTTGTTGCTTCTTGTGTAAAGCTTGCCGTCACTGAATGTACCAGCACCACCTTCTCCAAAGCAGTAGTTGGAATCTTTATCTACCGTACCTTTAATGCTGATGGCTGCAATGTCCTTTCTTCTTTGTCCTGTAGCACTGCCGCGTTCAATAATGATTGGCTGAATGCCATGCTCCAAAAGCGTAAATGCTCCAAAAAGGCCAGCTGGTCCTGAACCTATTATTATTACTTTTTTTGTTCCGTCTGCGTGCTTCCATTGAGGAACACTGTTTTGTGAGTCTTCTGGCTTTTCACCTATGTAAACTTTGTAACGCAGCACGAGTTTTACCATTCTTCGTCTGGCATCAACAGATTTTTTTGAAAGGATGTAGGTCATGACAGAGGTGTCAGCCTTTGTTTTTATGCCCTTTGATGTAAGTTCTCTTGAAATTTCCTGACGGATAAAGTGTTCGTCCTTTTCTTTGTCGGGCGATATTGTAATGGTAATGTCTGCAATCATGAATACATTATATTATTCAGAATCTCTGTTTTCAAGACGGTGTGCTATACATCTGTTACCTCTGTATGTTTTTATTGCATTTGCAAGAAGCCGTGTTATACTGGAATTCTATAAAGGAGATGTTATTTTTATGGAGAAAAGTAAAAGTTCAAGTCTTGTCGTAACCCTTATCTGTATGATTGGTATCGGTTTTGGTGCTTTAACTGCTATACAGGTACTGGCACTTTCAAGCATAGCCCGTGCCAATTCAAGAGAAGATCACGTTTCTAGCTACACTCGTCTTTCCTCTGCTTTGGATCTTGCTTTGGAAAATACTATTGAAGGCTATTACAAAGACCTTGGTGTTTATGTTGGTGCAGATATTATGAAAACTGGCGACATAGAAGCTGTTGGCAAGTGGATTCAGCAGCATTCAAATATCAGGGCTGCGGAGTTTGACTATATTCTTATTGCGGGACCTGATGGTCTTGCCTATACAGATTTAGGCAAAAGGACAAACATCCTTGAACGTGATTACTTTCAGGCTGTAATGAATAAGGGTGAAGCTCGTTTTGTAGACAACCCTGTAACTTCAAAAACTACTGGTGACACTGTAATTCATGTAACTACGGCCCTTAAGGATGCAAATGGAAAGACTTTTGGTATTGTTTCTGGCGTAATAAAGATTGATGTGCTCGTAAAGCCTGTAAAGAATCTTGATGTGCCTGAAGGTGTATTGGTGTTCATGGTTGATCATAATGGCAACGTAATATACCACCCGGCAATAGACGGTGAGGCAAACTTTATTACGAATGCTGGAGAGGGGCATGAAGACTTTAGTGAATATGCCCGCAAGATGGTCAACGGAGAATCTGGTCATGCATGGATAAACTCTTTTTCAAATTCAAAAAAGGATCTTCTTGTATACAGTGGCATAACCGGTACTCCATGGGCATTCGGTTTCACTGTTGACGTAGGAGTTATTGATGCTTTGGGAAACCAAATTGCACTTGCATCCTTGAGTTTTGGTATAGGTGCATTGGTGGCAATTCTTGTTGGTGGAGGTCTTGCCCTTATTATTTCACTTAAGCCTCTTACAATCGTAAGAGACACTATCAATGGCATTGCCAGCGGAAACGCGGATCTTACAAAGCGCATTACGGTAAAATCAAACAACGAAATCGGGCAGGTTGTCAGTGGATTCAACATGTTTGCGGAAAAGCTTCAGACCATCATAAGCAGGGTAAAGGAGTCCAAGAACGAACTTGGTATTGCTGGCGAGGACATGGCTGCCTCTGCCCAAGACACTGCAAGTGCAATTACGCAGATTATAGCAAATATTGACAGTTTTGGGCATCAGATTACTAATCAGAAAAAGAGTGTTGACCAGACAGCTGGTGCTGTTGATGAGATTTCGGCCAATATAGATTCTCTTAACCAGATGATTGAAAACCAGTCTTCTGGTGTTTCTCAGGCAAGTTCTGCCGTTGAGCAGATGATTGGCAACATAAATTCTGTAACGAATTCCGTAGAAAAAATGAAGGATGCGTTTGCAGACCTTCAGTCAAACTCTCAGGAAGGATTTGTTAAGCTTGAAGCTGTAAGCCAGAAGGTTGCTGCTATAGAAAGTCAGAGTGTAACTCTGAAAGACGCAAATGCTGCCATTTCTAACATTGCCGAACAGACAAACCTGCTTGCAATGAATGCCGCAATTGAAGCTGCCCATGCGGGTGAAGCTGGAAAGGGATTTGCTGTTGTTGCTGACGAAATTCGTAAACTTTCTGAAACTTCAAGCCAGCAGTCTACACAGATAAGCAATCAGCTTAACCAGATTATGACTTCAATTGCAGATGTCGTTCATGCTTCTGGTGATGCAAGCCAGACATTCTCTCAGGTTTCAAATAAGCTTTCTGGAACAGATCATCTTGTCATGCAGATTCGTACTGCAATGGAAGAGCAGAATGAAGGTTCTAAGCAGATTGTAGAAGCCCTTAAGATGATGAACGACAGTACGCAGGAAGTAAAAGTTGCCTCTGGTGAAATGAGGGAAGGCAACAAGCTTATTCTGTCTGAAGTTCAGCAACTTCAGGATGTTACAATAGCTATGAAGTCAAGTATGGATGAAATGCTTACTGGTGCAAGAAAGATAAATGAAACAGGAGCTGCTCTAAGGGACGTTTCTGAGAAAATGGAAGAATCTATAGGAAAGATTGGCAAGGAAATCGACGAGTTTAAGGTTTAGTTTCAATAATTTAAATAATTCCAAAAACTCAAAATTTGCAAAATTTATAACTTGATGTTATAATTGAGTTGAGTTATAATCAAAAGTTGTGGATTGGCTAATATAGCCTAATATAGAAAAAGA
>CAMVHR010000029.1 GCA_947167345.1 uncultured Treponema sp. | reverse complement strand
AAGCCTTGCCTTTACTTCAAGAATGAAAATTTCCTTCATATTGGTTCCCCCTTAAAATTAGTTTCTAAGGAATTTGTCGGAACGGATGCTTAAGGATTCAGTTTAAAGTGGCCGCAATGATTACGCGCACTGGCCGCAATGATTACGCGCACTGGCCGTGATGATTATGTCCACTGGTCAAGCTGAGTTTGCGTACTGACCAAAATGAGTTTAACTTGAGCTATAGACGTTACAGCTTAAAAATATTCTATTTTAAGAGGAGTTTAATAAAATATGTCAAAATTCCTGCCTTTATCCCGACAAATAGCCATTTGTCTGACTATGGAACATGGGAACTTGGACGCAGAAAACTATAATTTGTTGGAATTCCAATATCTAATTTCTGTCATTGAAATATTATTTTTTATAACTGACTAAATCCTATATTCTCTACATTTTTCTTCAAGTAATTTGAAGTCACAACAGAATTTTACAACTTTTTGGTCAGCATTTGCTTCTCATATAATTTTGAAGCTTTCTTGATAATCAAGTCTGTATTTGTGAGAGTAGAATAAAGGCTATGGTTCAATCATTTATTAGAACTATTTCTTGATAATATCTAAAAATCGAATTGGATTTGTTTGCCCTCCATTTGAATCTTGTAAAATTGCATAAAAATGATTGATTATTCTATCAATCCTGTAGTTCCCACCAATTGATATTTTATTGGTTAACAATAAGTAATCTATCTCCTTTGCACTACAAGTTGGTCTAAAATATACAAATTCATTTTTGTGAAAATCAAATTTTCTTTCATTGTATATCTGTAGGTCTGCAACGTTTACCTTAAAATTTCCGGGATCAAGAATGCATAGATCTTTTTCTTCTCCTTTCTTTTCATATAATCCACCTAATGCTAATTCATCAGGTATTTCTTTTTGATCCTGCTGATAATAAGGTTGGAGGTAATCCATTTTAGCTAATTTAAAATATGTTTCAGGAACGTAAATAACTTTCATATCTTTACTCTATTGGTTCACAGTTTATTGGTGATAATGGAACTGTGCTAATATATTCAGTTCCTCCGCCATCTTTTCCATCTAATGGTGCTACAATATTTCCTGGTAATGAATTAGGTGCAGATGTATATTCACCCTCTTTTACCTTAAATGTATATTTATAAGTTGGAATTCTATCATTGCCATCTTTATCTTTGGGTAATGCCAATTTGTTATCAGCTTCTTTTCCTGAGTAATTTCCATCAGGAGTAATATAGCTACCAGGTCTTAATGGCCCTCTCCACTTATCAGGAGAAACTGTTGTGTAATGATACATCAATTGTCCATTTGATGTTTTTTCTCCTGACTTTTCAATAGCTTTTGCTATTGATCTTTCTTCAACTTTAGAATTTACTATCGAAACAACCGTTTCGATTGTCTTTGCTATACCATAGCATCCTAATGCCGCCCCATAGCACCCGAAATATAAAATATCTTCGATTGCCTGTAGTCCCTGTTGACCTGCTGGAGTTTGGAAATATAAGAAACCTACAACTGTAGCTGCAAAAAGAGCTAAAGAAATTGCAATATTTCCATCAGGGTCTGTATATGTGACAGGATTGTTCCCTGCATAGTGGTACAAACCGCAATATTCTAAACTAAAGGCTATGTACTGACAGGATGTACTGAAAGACAGTACATTCTGTCAGTACCCCGATGTTCCATCATTCATCGGGTACTGCTCTTTTTCAATGTCAAAAAACTCTTTCTGCTTCCTTATGATGGAGGAAGTCTCTTTTTATCTAATATTAATAATAATATAAATCTATGGAAGTTGATTTTACAAAATTTTAAGTTGCACGACTATATGCCTACAATGTATTCCGTTATTGTTGAAAACTCATTGACATTATAATATGGAAGTTCATTCTTCCAAACTTGATGAAATCGTATTATTATATGTTCTTTAAAATCACAATCAAGATAAACTTTAAATTTTTTATCAGGAAATCTTAAGCTTAATTGTTTTACAAGATTTTCTGTGATTAGTTTTGCAACTTTTAAAGCATCTTTTTGATATTTTTTTTTCACTTTCCCAAAAAGATGAATATGATTTTCATAAGCTTCAAGCTGAGTCTTGTCTGTTACAGACTTCAATATTTTTATTTCTTTGTCTTCCGTTTTTAAGAATACATACTCATTATTTTCAAAATCTTTAATTCTATAAAATTCTGGAAATATAGCAAAATAAAATTTAATAAGAAAATCAACTTTATCCATATAATTAGTATCCTAAAATTTTTAATCCCTTTGCTATAGCCTTAATAACTTTTGGGTCTTCTAGCAATTTTTGAATCGCTTTAGGCGCTAAATCTCCTGCTTTGTCAACAAAAGCTTTTTTCCCTACATCATACAGATATTTAGCATTTCCCTGTTGTACATGTATTTGTCCAGGTCTATAACCAGGATTTTCAACATCTATATGTGTTCCATTTTTATTATATAAAGTTTTAGAACTTGTCTGAGTTCCTTTACTATCAGGATCATCGGGTGTTAATGGTGGTGGAGCTCCACCTGCTACAGACTCTGCCGCAGAATAGATTATTCCAAGAGCCTTTGCAAAATTTTTATTTTGAACATAATTGACGCCTTGTGCAATTAATACAATTCCAATAACAACACAGCTTACAATTGCCAACTGAGGTGTAACATTTTGCAATTCTTGACCTAGTAATTCAATTTCCGTTATAACTTCTGGAATTGGTATTGCTTGAGCAATTTTTCCATCAGGATCTGTATACCGTACAGGATTGTTCCCAGCATAGACATACAAACCGCAATATTCTAAACTAAAGAATATGCACTGACATGATGTACTGTTTTCAAGTGCACCCTGTCAGTACCCCGATGCCCATCATTCATCGGGTACTGTTCTTTTTCTATGTCAAAAAACTCTTTTTGCTTCTTTTGATGGAGGAAACTAAGTTTTAATTTTTATAAATTATATTTAGTCTGTTCGACAGATATATTTTGAGGAACTATTCCAACTATAGAGTTCAAAAGTTCCATTCCTAAGAGAGGATTTTTACTTGGTCGACCAGACTCTTTACTATTAAATTTATACAGTATGTAATCAAAAAAAACATCAACTTCTTCTAGGCTTTGCACTGGTAAAGACTTTAATTTTTTCTCCAAAACTGAGTATGTCATAACAACACCTGTTTTTTATTATACCACGATTTTATCTCTAAAAAAATTATGACCGCCCTTCAAAAGGACGGTCTTTCTTTAATCTTCATCTCTTTACGGATTTAAACCGAAGGTTAATGGAGACCTTCTTTCTTAAATATAAGGCAAGACAAAGTTTGCGTCAAGAGACTTTTAGCCATGCATCATTATATTGCCATCGCTAGTATTAGTTGACGCAACTATCTGTGCAAATAATAGTGGTGAAAAAAAATATTATTTTCAGATATAAAAGTTCTGCATTTCATTTTTTGTTAAAGGGCGACCAAGCCGCTTTGAAAGCAAAATTGCTTCCCTAAGTCTGAAAACTTTTCCATCAGAAGGTTCTGTAAGTCTGGAGTCCGACATTTCTTCTCCAAACCTCATTGCAGAATCTGAACTTTTTGAAGTTATTGTATAGATATTACAAACAAAAGGTTCTCTTACAGAGATCATTTTAAGCCTCCTCGGAAAAATATTTCTTTATTAGATTCAAAGCTGCAAAACTATCTATAAACATATTCTGCTCGTCAATATTCTGTGCATTCAAAGTTTTTTTGTAATGTTCAACAAGATTTGATTTTGCTTTGAACTGAACAAACCCCTCATTACCAACATCCCAGCTTAATTTACAGGCAATTGCAAAAAGATGAGCACCCACACCTTGATATTTACCACAACTTCCTCTGTTTTCAGGAGCTGATTCAACTATATCTATATTAGTATAAAGCTGATCCCTAATATGCCGTATGGCAATAAGCCCCTGACGTAAGTCAGAGCCTTTAAGCAAAAGCTCGTAGACTTCATATCCGTGAGAATGCGGAACGCTCCAATCAAAAAGCCAACCTTCTTTCATCATTTTTTCAGATTCGGCTTTTGTTATTGTTTTAGAAATAAGTCGATATTGTGTATCACATTCTTCTCCAGTAGACCTTTTTACAAGACAGTTTGTAAGGTCATCAATTTCAATGTCTATCTCCATATTTCCAATACTCCTACTGATTATTATAACATAAAAACAGAATTTATTATAGACTATTTCTAAAAGTAGCAACATTCTAAGTAAAAGAATCAGTATTTACAGAATGTACTAAGACTTAATTTCCCCATCATCAAGCCATTTGCATCACATGGCGGCTCATGATATAATGAGCACATGAAATACGGCATTTTCAGGGCAGCATGTGCCAGCCCTTCTCTTACAGTAGCAGACTGTAATTACAACTCTCAGCAGATTATCAAGGCAATTGAACTAGCAGACAAACATAACATAAAGCTTGTAGTTTTCCCAGAATTATGCATAACAGGCTACACATGTGCAGATCTGTTTCTTCAGCGTTCACTACAACTTTCTGCAGAAAAAGCCCTGATCAATATATGTACAAAAACAAAAGACTGTAAATGCATGAGCATCGTGGGTCTTCCAGTCACATATCAGGGAGCCAGATACAATTGTGCCGCATACCTGTACAAAGGCAACGTTCTAGCAATCGTGCCAAAGACATTTATCCCAAATTATTCAGAATTCTATGAGCGCAGATGGTTTACCCCGGCAGACTTCTGCCAGACAGATAATATTACAATAAATGAAGAGTTTTCTAACATTCCGTTTGGAACAAATATCATTATAGAAGATAAAAATGATTCTCTTTTAAAAATTGCCTGTGAAATATGTGAAGATGTATGGGTCCCCCTCTCACCATCTACACGACATGCACTAAACGGAGCAACTGTTATTGCAAACCTGAGTGCCAGTAATGAAGTAGTAGGAAAAGCAGATTACAGAAAAATGCTTGTAAGTGCGCAATCTGCAAAAACAGTATCTGCATATCTATATGCAAACGCATGTCATGATGAAAGCACTACAGACATGATTTTCAGCGGTCACTCCATAATAGCCCAAAACGGCTCTATTAAAGCTCAGTCTGAACTATTCGGAACAGAACTACTTACAATTTCAGATATTGATCTTGAACGCATTGAGCAGGACAGGCTAAGAACAACGACATTCACAACATGCAGCGCATTTACAAGAGACAGCCAGTCCGTGTACCGATTTATTACGATAGAATTTGACGAAAATGATTTTTCAGATTCCACAGAACAAAAAGCAATAGGCTTTCAGCCAAATGACGAAAAAAAGACAATATCTTCTACAGAACTTATCGGAGGCATTGACAGACATCCTTTTGTTCCTTCAGAAGATAAGGAACGAAATGCACGTTGCCACATAGTTATTGAAATGCAGGCGGAAGGTCTTGCAAAGCGTCTTCGCCATATACATGCACAAAATGCAGTAATAGGACTTAGCGGCGGGCTTGATTCTACTTTGGCAATGCTTGTTACAGCAAGAGCTTTTGATAAGTGCGGTATTGACCGCTCAAAAATCACAGCAGTCACAATGCCATGTTTCGGAACAACAAACAGGACGTATTCAAATGCATGCTTGCTTGCTCAAAAGACAGGAGCTACACTGAAAGAAATCAACATAAAAAAAGCAGTCCTGCAGCATTTCTCAGATATAGGTCATGATGAAAACATCCATGATGTCACATACGAAAACAGCCAGGCACGTGAAAGAACACAAATCCTAATGGATATTGCAAACAAGTATAACGGCATTGTAATAGGAACTGGAGATTTAAGTGAGCTTGCTCTTGGCTGGTGTACATATAATGGCGACCATATATCAATGTATGGAGTAAATTCAAGCATTCCCAAAACACTTGTACGCTATTTAGTAGAATGGTTTGCAATGCAGTCTGAGCAACAGGGAGATGCAGAGCTGGCAAATGTCCTAAAAGACATTCTTGCAACACCTGTAAGCCCTGAGCTTCTACCACCAACAGGCAAAGATATCAGCCAGAAGACGGAAGAACTCGTAGGTCCTTATGAACTTCATGACTTCTTTTTGTATTACGTATTAAGATGGGGATTTTCACCAAAGAAGATTTTCTTTCTTGCTTTACAGGCTTTTAACGGTAAAGTTGCAGACGGTTCAGAAACAGTCTATACAAGGGAAATAATCTTAAAATGGCTTACAACATTCTATAAAAGATTTTTCAGCCAGCAGTTCAAAAGAAGCTGCATGCCAGATGGTGCAAAAGTCGGAACAGTAAACCTTTCACCACGCGGAGACTGGAGAATGCCAAGCGATGCAAGCGCAGCAGTTTGGATGGAAGAATTAAAAGAACTTGAAGGTTAATCATCCTCGTCAACAGGCTCTTTAAAATTGGAGTTCTTTATGTCTGCATCAATGCCGGCTCTGTGCCGGTTATAATAAAACAAGGACCAGCCGTTTTCATTTAGCATTTTTATAAGCTCTAAATAGCTGCTTTTACGGTTTAATGCAGAAGCTTTTTCAAGAAATTCTTTAGACTTTTCCATTTCTTTTCTGTCAAAATAAAACTGAGACATATACATGTCCGAAAAGAACTGCTCTCCGTCATTTTTTGAAGATTCAACTGCACGACTAAAGCATTTTAAAGCTTTCTTTTTACCGCCTCCGAATATTTTTGGAGCATAGAACATCCATTGCCCCAAATTGGTAAGTGCATAGCTCAAAGAAGAATCAAGCTTTAGAGCTTTTTCATACAAATCCTTTACATGAAATCCGTATCGCAATGTTGCTGACAAAGAAAACGTCATGTAACAAGAAGTAACATCGCCTGTAAGAACGTAGAGCCACTTGTTTGCATTCTCCCTACCCTTCAGCGTTGAAAGATAGCCTTCATTTTTTTCCATTTGAGACTTCATGGCATCACATAAAAAAGGACGCTTGTCTTCAAAATCATACATATAGTGATGACGTTCCATTACATAAAAACTGTCAAAAATAAGTTTTTCCTGTTCAATGTCAATTGCATGCAAAGGAAGTTCCTGATCTGTCTGCCTTTTAAATTCATCAAGCAACTTCATTGATTCCATATTGCTCTTGCAGCTGGAAAATTCCACTCTAGACTTCATAAATTCCGCGATTCTTTGCTCTGAATAAGAAGAGATTTCTTCACAGGCAAAACATGGAAAAATAGAAAACAGACAAAAACTTACACAAATAAAAAATATTCGCATACAAGACTATTCCACAAAAGATTTTATTCTCTCTATATTTTGCAATGCGACAGACTTACCCAAGTCATATACACGCTGCAATTCATCAGGATTTTTTTCAGTCCGACTAATGCCCAAGGGTTCTTCAGGACAAAGAACAAGTACTTTTCCAAGCTTTTCCTGCTCAAACACATAATCGGTTTGCTCATTATACATTATGTGTCTTTGAGCCATTGCTCTTACCGCTTCAGGATATTTATGCAGCGCAATAGCCATGAGCCACATCAGACTGACCTTCTTTTTAATAAAACCTCTTGGCTGCGTAAGAATTACAATGTTTTTTTCATATCCAAGGCTCTGAAACTTTCTGAGAGGAATGGAATCAGTCATGCCACCATCGAGCAATTCAAATCCATCAACTTTTACAATTTTTGAAGCAAGCGGCATTGAAGCGGAAGCTCGCATCCATTCAAAATCCTTCTTACAACAGCTTTTAAGTTTTTTATATACAGCTGAGCCAGTATTAACATCAGAAACAACTACCCAAAATTCCATGGGATTTTTCTGATAAGTTTCATAATCAAACAAATCAAGCTCATTCGGAATTGTATCATAACAGAATTCTGCATTATATAAATTACCTGTCTTTAACAAAGAAGAAACACTGCAATAGCGTTTATCACCGGCAAATCGTTTGTTATAACGAATTGCACGACCTATTTGTTTTGATTTATAGTTGCATCCGAATGCTGCGCCAGCAGAACTTCCTATAGCACCATCAAATGTTACATTATGTTCCAAAAGAACATCCATAACACCAGCAGAAAAAAGACCTCGCATTGCTCCGCCTTCAAGCACCAGACCTGTTTTACATTCTTTCATACATCCACGATTATTACAGATATGAGGATTTTGTAAAAGAGGTTATTGATTTTTTTAGTAATGTCACATAAACTACATTCATAATGAGAACATTATTAAAATGGCTTCCAGCAATTTTTATAATGAGTTGCAGCTGGTATCTTTCTTCGCAGCCTTCAATAGCCCACATGCCAAGATTTCCTCATGCAGACAAGGTTGTGCACTTTATATGTTTCGGAGGTCTGTGCTTCTGGATAACCTTTGCATTAAAAAAGAAAAATATTACAGCAATTGCACTTTCATCGGTATATGGAATAATTGATGAAATACACCAGAGCTTTGTACCAGGACGTTCCAGTTCCGTATTTGACTGGATGGCAGACAGTGCAGGTTCTGCTGCGGGATTTCTTCTGTTTCTGCTGACAATAAAAATACTACACAAAATAAAAATCAGACGCGAAGAGACACTTCCCCACTCTGAAGCTGAATAATATCCCCGTTTTCTTTCTGAACACAAAGCACTCCGTTGTCCAAGATATCAATGGCAGTGCACTCATAAGGAGAGCCAAATGGATAAACAGTAATTTTCTTTCCAAGCAAGACTGAATTCGCCTTGTATTCTTTCATGGCATCTTTTTTAAACGATTCATTTCCATCAAGAATGGAGCATATTTCTTTAATGGCAGTAGCACAAAATAAGCTTCTCTTTGCGTCGCTATTCTGAAGGCATATACACCCTGCATCATTTTGCAAATCAACTGGAAAAGATTCATTTGGAATAATATTTATTCCGCAACCTATAATTATTGACTCTATTCTACCAGTCTCAAAATCAGAAATTCCCTCTGTTAATACACCTGCAACTTTTTTACCGTTATAAATAATGTCATTTGTCCATTTTATGCCACATTGCACGCCATAAACACCAAGAATGCTCCTGCATAAGCCAACAGCTGCGGCAGCTGTAACACTACCAGGATGCATATAATGATTTGGAATATAAATTATTGAAAAATAAATGCCTGTTCTGGCAGGTGAAAAAAAAGTTCGCCCAAAGCGTCCACGACCTGCAGACTGCTGCATCGCAACAACTATAGTTTTATGAAGGAATTTTTTTTCTTTCTGAAGAAGAAGTCGTTTCGCTTCTGTGTTTGTAGAATCAATGCAATCATAAAAGCGAATATCAAAATCATGGCCGTCTGGCAAAAAAGACTCTATCTGATCTTTATTAAAAATATCAGAATGTATAAATTTATATCCTTTGTTAGTAACAGCATCTATTACAAAGCCTTTAGTGCGTAATGATTCTACAGCTTTCCATACAGACACTCTGGAAACATTACAAATCTCTGCAAGTTCTTCACCCGAAACATAGCCTTCAGGATGTCTATCGGACAAACTTTCATCTTTCAAAGCTTTCTGTAATGTCTCTAAAACAATTTCTTTTACGTTCATCTCTTAGAAGAAAAATTACACTTTAAACAGGTCTATCTGATTTCCAATCTTATCAATAGAATTGCGCATTTGTCCAGAAATTGCATTCAAAGTAGAACCTGATTCAGAAATCATATTTGCACCATCAGTCATATCACTGACACTTTCCTTGATTGTATTGGAAACATCCTGAAGGATTTTAACTTCATTCATAATCTTTTCATTACGTAATGCCATTTCAGAAGAAGCCTTCTTTACATCCTGAGTACTGTCATTCATGTCTTTCAATGCAGTACCAATCTGCCTTGATCCGGCATTCTGCTCTTCCATCGCAGCCTTTATCTGCATGACAATTTCGTCAGTTTCCTTAATTTTAGTAGATACAGAAGCGAAGGCTTCGCTTGATTCATTTGAATAAGAAACAACCTCACTTATGGAATCTCTAATTTTATTCAGCTGGTCACCAATAGTCTTTGACTGTGCGGAAGAAGTTTCTGAAAGTTTTCGAATTTCATCTGCAACAACGCTAAATCCTTTACCGGCTTCGCCAGCATGAGCTGCTTCAATTGCAGCATTCATGGCAAGAAGATTTGTCTGCTCTGCAATACTTGATATGGCGAGGTTTGCTTCCTGAAGCATCTCAGACTGATTTTCAATCAGCTTTATTCTTTCATTTACAGTCTGCTGCTTGTCATACCCAGATTTAGAATTGGAAGACAGAATTTCAAAAGAAGAAACCATTTTCTCTACAGATGCATTAACGGAAGATATGTTTCCAATCATTTCTTCTACCGCAGTAGAAGCCTGTGAGACTCCATTTGACTGGCTTTCAATCAGATTGTTAAGTGATGTAATGTGTGCGGAAATTTCATTAACAGCACCTGTAGTCTGATTTACGCTCAATCCCTGATTTACAATCTGGGAAGATACTTCCTCAATATTTGTAAGGATTCTTGAAATCGCAGTGCTTGCATGTTCTGTACTTTCAGAAAGATTGACACCTGCCTGAGAAAGTTCATTTTTTGAATCTTTCAGTTCCTTAATAATCTGCTGCATCTTGTCAAGAAACAGGTCAAAATGAATGATAAGGTTACCAATTTCATCCCTGATAAAAAGCTTACAGCGTTTTGTAAGGTCAGCATCTCCACTTTCAAGTTCCTTAAGGAAATTTGTTACATTGGAAATTCGCCACATCAACCAGTTAATGAAAAGATAGCCGAAAATAACGAGTACAACACTTACAATAATTATAATCGGAACACAAATCAACAGTGTAGAAGTTTTTATGGCTTCTACAGTCCAAACTGATTTTGCAACAAACAACATTCCCCTTATAGTATCAGTATCATCAATAAGAGGCTGGTAAACGGAATGATAATTCTGTTCTTTTATTCTATTTTTTCCAAAATACGGATGCCCCTCATTCAGAACCTGATTTACAATAAAGGTATTATCAAGTTTTGTTCCCTGAGCACCAGCAATAGTAGTAGAAGCACGCACAGAATCTTTAAATATGGTACATTCAACGTTATAACTTTTCTTTATGAGGTTAACGAAATTGGAATCAGACAAGTTGTAAGCGCAGACAACACTACCAATGCGACTTCCTTCTATTAAAAGAGGGCGTGCATAAACAATTGCAAAATCAAGGGTGTCTATAGGTTCATACACCATTGTAGTACTGCCTTTAAGAGCCTGAGTGACAGCTTCACAAGAAGACAAATCTGTACCAGCAGCAATATTGTGTCCGCCGTTTGGAATAACAATTCCGTTTCTATCTGTCAGTGCAAATATGTTAAAGTCAATGTCAGCACTAATAGTATTAAAAAATATCTTGATAGTCTGATAGTCGCTTTCTGTCATGGCATTTTTTATCTGCTGATTTCCAGCCATCATTCCGGCAAAACCTTTCAGAAGTTCAGTCTTATCATCCAGCATTCTATGCATACCGCTTGATGTAAACTGCAAATCATTTTCAACTTCCGTTACATACTGTTTTTCAAAAACAATCAATGATGCCGTCATGACAAGAACCGCCGACAAAATAATCACACCTGCAATTAAAGCCGTAAGTTTTGTTTTTATCTGAATATTTTTTCTGGCATGAGTATCAAATCTATCAAGTTCTTTTTTAGCCATTGTAACACCTCTTTTACAGTCGTTTATGAATTAATATTATGAATTTAGCATATTTTAAATAAAACAAAATATAGTGTCAATCTTAACTTTCATTAAGACACACAAAAAGTTTATAACAATATAATTACAAAAATACATTCTTATAAAGGTTTTCAAAATCCTGCAAGGAAACCGGCTTTGAAAAATAATATCCTTGAAAAATATCGCATCCACATTCATGAAGGAAATTTACATGATCTTCTGTCTCAACACCTTCTGCTATAACTGCAATATTCAAATGTATTGCCATATCGATAAGGAACCGTAAAATAATGCGGGTACGCTCTTCGTTTTCGGTCTGCTGCATAAAAACCATGTCCAGCTTTAAAATATCAACAGGCATATCTTTTAGCATATTAAGAGAAGAATATCCAGAGCCAAAATCATCCATCTCTATAATAAAACCGTCATTCCGCAACCTCTGAATAACAGGCAGTTTTCTGTCAAAATCAGACATCACGACAGTTTCTGTAATTTCAAGACGCAATGAGTCATGCGGAATATCATACTTTCTGGAAAGTTTTTCAATTGCATCATATACATCGATAAAGTAAAAATCTTTTGGAGAAATATTAACTGACAGATATAAATCATTCAAGCCAGCTTCATGCCATTTTTTTAGAATGATACATGCCTGCTCCCACATATAAAAGTCAAGCTTTACAATCAGCCCGTTTTTTTCCAATATATCAACAAACTTGAACGGAGAAATCAAGCCTTCCTCCGGGTGATGCCAGCGAACAAGAACTTCCGCACCTAAAAGTTTACCAGTATGATCAACCTGAGGCTGAAGATAAGGCTTTAACTGACCGAGGGCAATGGCATTTTCCACAGAAAATATGACTTTCTGCTCCCACAAGCGGGAATTCTTTAAATTCTCATCATAATAAGAAATACGCTTCCGAACATCGTTCTTTATAGATGCAATAGTCATAAAAGCACGGTCAAACATAACAGAAGCTGCAAGAGAACGATCAGAAACCTCATATACTCCCACAAATGTAATAATCGGGAACTGTTCCTTTCCTTCTTTGTGAAACAAATTTGAAAAACTGTCTTTGAATACTTTTTCTTCAAAATCCTGTTTCCGCATGAGGATTCCAAATCGGTCACCATAAATTCGTCCATACAGGGAATGTTTGTTCATGATCCGTTTTATGATGAAAGACATTTCGCGTAAGATATCATCGCCAGAATATTTACCGAAAATGCTGTTCACCATCTTAAAATCCTTCATGTCTACGCCAATAACATAATATGCTGTATTTTTGTCTGCGTTCAAACGCTTTTCAACTTCATGAAAGAAATAATCCCTGGTATAAAAATCTGTAAGACTGTCATGAGAGGCAAGATATTGTTCCCTCTGATTTTTCTGTACTACACGTGTACGATCTTCAAGACTCGCATAAAAACCTACAAAGGCATTATGCTTATCAAAAACCCTGTTCCATTTTATGTCAAAATATAAATCTGTTCCTTTCGGATTATAATCATGCAGGCTAAATTTATCACCCTCAAACAGGGATTTGTCAAATAATTCAAAAAACTTTGACTTTGCAAGTTCATACTCATCAGTACGGACAGAAAAGAGAGATGCGGCGACATTATTAATAAAAATACATTTTCCCATGGCATCCATAAAAAGAATGGCCGAGGCAGACTTCTCAATAACTTCGGACATAATCTTATTGCGCAGGAAAAAGGGAACATATTCAACTGAAAAATAATATATAAGACACCCGCTTGCGGCATATCCTATCATAGAAAAATCAATCGGTGTATTAGACAATATATAGAAAGCTTCCCAAACTGCGACAACAGCCATTGAAGTAAGAACTATAATATATTTTTTGCGGTAAAACCTGTTTTCAGTAAAAATCTTGTAAATAAATATTGCAAATGACTGTAATACTAAAAAAGCCGAAAAAAGCAGGTGTAATTTATGAAATGGAGAGGAAACCAAGCTGTAATAGACGTATCCATCCGAAATCGATACAGGTGTAATCGAATAAAAATGATGAAATACAGGATTCAAAAGGATTGAAACAACATCTATAGCAATGCATATTTTCAAAAAAATCAGGATTTTTTGCTTGTTTACCTTAAATTTGCAGTATTCTATGCTGAATGCAGTCAGACTGTACAACATAAAATCTGTACCAATGAAATAAATGATATATCCAATATGGTCTAAAAACTGACAAGTAGGCAAGACTATAATGACATTTGCAATTAAAGGAAACAAAACAGTTATCAAAAGACGGCGAACAATAGAAACAATATCATTTTTTAAAGAATAAGAACGTATAATGCAGACTATGAGAATAAAAAAGAAAATAATTGAAGGAATAATAAAGAGTCTCACAGAACTCCTTCGGAATATAATATTTCACCCATCTTAAAACTCACTATTTTATATTCAAAAAAATTCAAATCTATTCTAGTATACAATGACATAACGGATTTGACAATTACAATTTTATGCAGGGTTTTGCATTTATTCTTAAAATTTGATATAATTCAATTTATGGGAAAAGAGATTTCAGAACAACAAGAACAAAAAACTCCAGGATATGAAGATTTCAATGCTACTTATGAAAAACTGGAAAAACTTCGTAACTCAAAAACTTTAGACTCTCACCTATTCATCTATTATGTAACAATTTGTGCAAGATATATCCAGTCTCTTGATCCTTACGAATATCAAATGGTTATAAATGCCATGCCAGCAATGGAAGAAAAAATCGACACTGTAAAAGTTCTGTATTCAAAAGTCCAGACGGCAATTTTTGACAAGCTCAATGAAATTCCTCAAAAAAAGGATTCTCCAAAAAAACTGGCATAATTTCTAACTTGTTTATGATAATATTTTATGATAGGATATTAAAAATGAAACGCTCTATGATTCTTTGCCTGCTGTTTACTATAGCCATGACAGCACTATCTGCAGATGATACAAAGCCTGTATCCAAATGGTATACAATGGGATTCAATGATGCATACAATATCCTGCCGTACAGAAAAGATTATGACATAAATAAACTGGGCAGAAAGCTGGGACGGCTCTCTCAAAAGAAAAAACTTACACAGGAAGAAATTGATTTTATAGATACTGTTGAAGATTACAACGAAGGTTATCTGAACGGTCTTTACGAAAAGTACAGGCTGAATAAAGTAACAATTAAGGCAAATACAACACCAGTCACAGATCTTGAGGGAGACCTCACATTCTCAGAAATTTCAGTTCCCCTAAAAGAAGAACTAGAACCTCAAAAAGAAAAAAAATAAAGCTGAAAGCAACCGCTTTCAGCTTTCAATATCATTTCTTTCCAGCAGTTTTGCGAATAAGGCTTTCATCAACAATTTTTGCATCAGGAGCATTGCTAGCGATTGATTTTATGCAGTTAATGCATCCTGACAAAGATTTATAGCTTTCACCTGTAGCTATAATACGTCCATTGGTTGCTATAAGGCGGAAGCGGAATTCCCCCTTCTTATCTTTGTAAACCTGATATTTCGGACGTGACAGTTCTACATATTTGCCTTCTGTTTGATTCTCAATTTCTGCCTTCGAATTTTTCTGAACACTGGCAATACCAACCTTGCATTTTGGCTTCTGAGTATATACTTCTGAAGTAGCAATAATTTCGCCATTGCCGGCAACCAAATTGAATTTAAACCCACCATCCTTTGTTCTGTTTATAACGAACTTGCCCATATCCGAAACCTCCATAAAATATCTATATGTTCCCTATATTATAAACCTCAATAGGAATATTGGCAACAATATTTTTATTTTCTATTTTCATTTTTATAAAAAAACTATTTACAGGAATCCGTTCCACAATGACTGGCAGAACCATGACCTTCAGAAACACTTTTTGTAAGCATTTCATGCATAGTATGCCAGCCAAGAACAGCACATTTTACTCTGGCAGGCATAAAACTGATATTTTTAAGAGAAGCAGCTTCATCAAGATCTTCTATCTGATCATCAGAAGCCTTTCCCTGAATCATATCCATGAACAGTTCGTTAAGACGCATGGCTTCATCTTTAGTCTTTCCTATAACACAATCAAGCATCATATCAACCGAAGCCTGACTGATAGCACACCCAGAACCGTTAAAAGAACCATCCGTAATAATTCCATTCTCATCAATGGAAAGCTGAAGATAAATATTGTCTCCGCAACTTGGATTTACTCCTTGAAGGGTAAATGTAGGATTATCCATTACTCCCTTGTGGTTTGGATTAATATTGTGTTCATTTAAAATCTCTTGGTATAAAGCCTTTAAGTCCATTATTTCAAGCCCATCCATTCACGCAGATGAGAAATTTTTTCTATGAATATCTCAGCTTCTGCTTCTGTATTATAAAAATACATGCTTGCACGAGCAGTACTTCCAACGCCTAACTTTTGCATGAGAGGCTGTGCACAGTGATGCCCTGCCCTAATAGCAATATGTTCCGTATCTAAAATTGTAGCAATGTCATGAGGATGAACATCATCCACTGTAAATGTGACAATACCACTATGATTTTCAGGATTCTTATTTCCAATGACATGCACATGCGGAATATTCTTGAAACCGTTCATTACAATTTCTGCAAGGTGATTATCATTTTTTTCTATTGCATCAAATCCAATCTGTTCAATATATTTTATTGCGGCTGCAAGTCCTGCAGCATCTGCCGCATTCACAGTACCAGCTTCAAACTTGTGAGGCAATTCTGCATACGTAGCACTCTCACGAGTTACGTATTCTATCATTTCACCACCAGAAAGGAATGGGGGCATCTGCTCCAATATCTGCTTTTTACCGTACAGAACACCAATTCCCATAGGGCCGCAAAGCTTATGACCGCTCAATGCAAAGAAGTCCGCATCAAGAGCCTGCACATCAACCTTTATATGAGGGCAACTCTGAGCACCATCAATAACGACACATGCTCCCTTTCCATCATTTCCAACCTTATGAGCATACGCCGCAATTTCTTTTACAGGATTAGTAATACCGAATACATTACTTACATGCACAATCGAAACAATTTTTGTCTTTGCAGTTATCTTTGACTCGTATTCTTCTTTAGTAATTACAGCATCATCATTGCACTCAAGGAAAACAAGTTTTGCACCTTTTTCGCGGCAGACCATCTGCCATGGCAACAAGTTGGAATGATGCTCCATGCAAGAGACAACAATCTCATCACCTTCATGAATATTGCTCAAACCATAGCTATACGCAACAAGATTAAGGCTTTCTGAAGTATTCCGTGTAAATACAATTTCACAGTCTTCTTTGGCATTAAGGAACTGAGCAACAGTATGACGGGAATTTTCATACGCATCGGTTGCCTTTATGCTGAGATCATACAATCCGCGTAAGGGATTTGCATTATATTTTGTATAAAATTCAGAGATAGCATCAATGACACATTTAGGACGCTGAGCTGTAGCAGCATTATCAAAATAGATAAAATCTTTATTTTCCGACGCAGTCAAAAGGGGAAAATCATTACGATATTTTATTAAATCACTCATGCACAAATGCTCCTTCCACAAAGCTTTGAATTTTATTTACTAGAATCTCATCAGGAATATCTTTACAGGCAGAAAGGATTTTTGCGCGTATCATAAGTTTTTGCGCAGTCTTTTCATCAATTCCACGACTTTGCATATAAAACAATATGTCTTTTCCAAGCCTGCCTATAGAAGAACCATGACGTCCGTCAACATCCTCTTCCCCGCACAAAATAACAGGTAGAGTTTTATTAACAACATCAGGATTTAAAAGCAAAACATCTTCCTGCTCATCTCCCTCAGAATCCTTGCATCCCTTTATAAAATCTATAGTACCGCGCCATACTTTACTAGCACAGTCCATTACCACACCATCTGTCCGCATAAAGCTTGAAGTTTCACGACCAGACTGTCGGGCAACATAATTTACATCAAGAGAATGATCTTTATTTACAACATAACTGATTTTGCTTCTTGAACAGGACTTATAGCCAGACAATTCATGAGTTGCACCATTGCAAATATTTTTACCGCCAAGTTCAAGCTGAACAATATCAATACATGCATTATCTTCTTCTACAGAACCAACGGAAACAAAGCCTTCATAACCATCACTTAACATGTTTACAGTTGCAAGGTGCACAATTGAAAAAGGTTTTGCAAGTACACGTATACGAATTCCTAAGAATCCTTCATAGTCCTTTTGGCTTGAAAAATCCAATATAAACGAAGACTCAGTATCGTTACCAGCATTAATAACAATATCAGCAACAGAATATTCGCCAGCCCCTGCCTCGTAAGACAGACGTACAGGAGTTACAGGATTCGAACCAGAAACATTGAACTCATATACAGGAAGGTCCAGCTCAGAAATCACAACATCAAACTGATTATCAAAGCTCTGTCCCAAACCTGTTACACAAACAGAATTCAAAGAAGAAAAATCTGATTTATTTTTTTTTGTCAGGACAATACCGTCAGAAAGCCCGGATATAGAAAAATCCACGCCGCTCTGTATTGAATTCTGCAAATGAGTATGATTTATGTTCAAATGATTCCAAGTTAATGACGGAAACTGATTTACATCTGTATTTATATTTGCCATTACATTGTTCCTTTCATTTCCAGACGAATAAGATTATTCATTTCTACAGCATATTCCAAAGGAAGTTCTTTGCTGACGGGATTTGCAAAACCACTTACAATCATGGCTCTGGCTTCATCTTCGCTAATGCCTCTGCTCATAAGATAAAAAATAGCTTTATTAGAAATACGTCCTATTTTTGCTTCATGACCGACATCACAGTCATCAGTCATGATGTTCATTGCCGGAACAGTGTCTGAACGACTCTGATCATCCAGCATAAGGCTTTCGCAGTTTACACTTACCTTTGAATGTTTAGCTTCTTTATTTACAACGATAGAACTTCGGTAAGTAGAAATTCCACCAGATTTACTTATAGACTTTGTATTAATGACACTTGAAGTGTATTTTCCAAGATGAATCATTTTTGCACCAGTATCCAGATTCTGTCCATTGCCTGCAAAAGTAATACCGGTAAATTCACATCGAGAATTATCGCCCTTTAAAATTGTAGTCGGGTACAAATACGAAATATGACTGCCAAAAGAACCACTCACCCATTCCATTGTAGCATTCTCTTCAACAAGGGCACGCTTGGTATTCAAATTGTACATATTCTTGGACCAGTTTTCAATTGTACTGTACCTCAGGTGAGCACCCTTTTTAACATACAGCTCTACACATCCTGCATGAAGGTTTGCAACATTATATTTTGGTGCTGAACAACCTTCAATAAAATGCAAGTCTGCACCTTCATCAACAATTATAAGAGTATGTTCAAACTGTCCTGCTCCGGCTGCATTCAAACGGAAATATGACTGCAAAGGAATCTTTACTTTTACACCTTTTGGAACATAAACAAAACTGCCACCACTCCACAAAGCACCGTGAAGAGCCGCAAACTTATGATCTGTCGGTGGAACAAGATGCATAAAGTATTCTTTCACCATGTCAGCATAAGCACCTTTCAGGGCACTTTCAAAATCTGTGTATACAACCCCCTGCTCAGAAACTTCATCTTTCACATTATGATAGACAAGCTCGCTGTCATACTGAGCACCTACTCCAGCAAGGCTCTTTCGTTCTGCTTCAGGAATACCCAATTTTTCAAATGTATCTTTTATATCTTTAGGAACATCTTCCCACTTGGCGGCCATTTCTGTTTTTGGCTTTACATACGTTACAATTTTCTGTATATCAAGATCCCTTATGTCTGGTCCCCAATCAGGCTCATTTGTCTTGTTATAGATAGCAAGACTTTTCAAGCGCCATTCGCGCATCCATTCAGGATCTTCTTTTTCATCACTAATCCGTTTTACTATGGAATCGTCTAAGCCAGCCCTTATCTTGTAAAAATCCTTATCGTTTTCCTCATACCTGAAATCATACAGAGAACGGTTTATATCTGCAATCTGAGACTTTTCTGACGCCATTATCACAGGCCTCCGTTTGCTGCTGTTGCCTTAACTGCATCCATGGCAGCTTTAGCCGCAGCTGCAAGGCGTTCTTTTCGTTCGGCATCTTTTATTTCCTGCGGAATAAACCTTTCAAAACCGTTTTCATTAATTTCTTTTACCAATGAGCCATCACCAGTATATACAATATGACCTTTGACCATTACATGAGCATAATCAACATGAAGGCTTTCAAGGATTCTTGTTGAGTGAGTAATGATAAGCAAAGAACCATTCTTTTTCTTTTGGAACTCCTCAATGCCACGGCTCACAGTACGTACAGCATCTACATCGAGACCAGAATCTGTCTCATCAAGAATGGCAAGCTTTGGATTCAACATAAGGAGTTGCAAAATCTCAGACTTCTTTTTTTCACCGCCTGAAAAGCCAACGTTTAAGTCACGCTCCGCATAGCTATGAGCAATGTTAAGGATATCCATTGATTCTTCCATTGACTTCTTAAACTGAAAGAGCTTTACCCTTTCACCAGTTATCTGCTGTTGGCTTGAACGGATAAAAGATTCCAATGAAATGCCGGGAACTTCCAGGGGGTCTTGAAAACTTAAAAACATACCGGCCTTTGCACGCTTATCAGTACTATCGTGTGTAATGTCATTACCGTCAAAAAGGATTTTTCCAGCTGATACGGAGTAATCTGGATTTCCCATAAGAGTGTAACCAAGAGTTGACTTACCAGCTCCATTCGGTCCCATCAGAACATGAATTTCGCCTTTTTTTATATTCAACCCAATATCATGTAAAATTGCTTTATCTCCGATATTTACACTTAAGTTCTGAATTTCAAGCAGATTATCTGCCATATCAATTACCCCTCTATAAAAACATAATTATCCATTAAAACACTAGGTATTAATTATATATATTTAAATTAATAAAAGCAATATGCACACCTAATGCTATTCTTCCAGTTTCTTGACGAGCATAGGGAATGCTGACTCAAAATCAACTCCATACCAGTTATAATCTGGATGAGAAACTGTATTTTTTATGGACTGCACTGTAAAATCAGCCGCGAGTTTTACAGCATCATCCAAAGTCTTTCCTCTAATAAGAGAACCAAAAGCCACAGATGCAAAAATATCACCCGTCCCATGAAATTTAATAGGAACAAGTTCATGAAAATACTCAGTTTTCTTGCCGGAAAGAACATCTAAAGTAATGACTCCACACAAGCCCTTCTTGTAACCGACACCTTTCAGTATTATCTTTTTTGCTCCCAGCAACGAAAGCTTTTCCAACAGATTTTCTATAAATTTTTCATCATAGCAATCTCCAGGATACTGCTCCCCCGTAAGGAAACATGCCTCTGTTATATTTGGAACAATTATATCAGCCTTCTTGCACAAGCCTGCCATGGCAGAAACATATTCCGTAGAAAATCCTGCATAAAGCTTACCGTTATCGGCCATGCAAGGATCAACAAATATCAGTTTTCCAGAACCAAAATCATCAAAAAAAGCAGACATCAAATCTATCTGACGGAACGATCCCAAATACCCTGTATAAATACCGTCAAACTGAATTTTTTCAGATTTCCAATGATCAGATATTTTCTGAATCTCATCAGTCAAGTCACAGAATGTAAAATTCTTAAATGCAGTATGAGTTGAAAGAACTGCAGTGGGAATAATAGATGCTTCAATTCCCATAGCACTTATAATAGGAAGTGCAACCGTCAAAGAGCACTTTCCGACACATGAAATATCCTGAATTGTAACTATACGCTTCATACAGCCTTACCTCTTAACGACAAAAGTATTACATATATAAAACCTGTTGTCAATGAAGCACGACTTGGGAAAGTTTTATATTGCAACTACAACTATTGTATACAATATAAAAAAAACCTTTCCAAAAGGAAAGGCTTTTTTGACGCATGGCAGACTCGAACTGCCGACCCTCTGCTTAGAAGGCAGATGCTCTAATCCAGCTGAGCTAAAGCGCCAAAGTATTAACATATTACATCGTATGTATTTTTTATGCAAGATGTTTTTTTATTTATTTCGTAAATTTTAACAAAACAAAATAAATGACATCAATACCATTCTTTTCGGATTGGAACAGAACCAAGATGCAAGACGGAACTGTAATAAGTCGTACTGTCAGAAGTATTTCTTCCAATCGACACTGCATAAGCATCTACATAGTAAACATCGGCAGATGCTGATCCAGAAAAATCAGAATCAGAAGTTGAAGGACATGTGTCAGCGTCAAACTGAAAGCCTGTCCCTCCATTACGCACTGGATATCCTAGAACGGAAGAATCGATTGCAATCTGACGGTTATATGAAGAATAACCTGTAAGGCGTATATTTACATGACGGTTTGAACCGCTTGATTTTATAAGGGGATATGGTGTTGTACCAGAATTTTTAAGGGTTTTGTAACCACGACCTTTTAAATAAGACAGCTGTGAATTTTCCGACTGCGAAGATACAGAAGACTGTATGCTATCTATAGAAGAAGAATTTGTATAAATCTTATAGTAAATATCAGTCCCCAGAAAAACTACTTCCGAACCAGAGGAAACTTCCGTAGTATAGAAACTAAAATAATGCTGGGTTCTATCTTCTGTACTATAATAAACGTTATGTCCATCAGATTTTGGAGGCTCAAAATATTCTTCAACGGAATCTACTCCACATCCTGTTCCTGCAATTACAAAAGTAATCAGCAAGAAAACAGGAATCCAACGGACAAACCTGTAAAACATCAGAGGCTTTTACTCAGCTTTTCCGTCTGCCTTAAGTGCAATAATACGGCTCTGAGCCAATTTTGCATACTCATCACCAGAATAAGAATCAACAGTCTTCTGATATGCTTCAACAGCTCCTGCATAATCGCCTGAATTTTCCTTTATGCGGCCTATATTGAAAAGTGCATGAGAAGCAAGATAAAAATCTTTCTTTTCAGAAGCTTTTGTATAGTAAGAAACAGCATCTTCATTCTTACCTATTTCGTCACTACATACAGCAGCATTATAATAGCAGATAGGTGAAGTATATGCCTTTTCATCATAAGAAGCAGCATTCAACCAATGGGAAAGGCTGTCTGCAAAATTCTTACGCTCAAAATAAATTTCTGCGGCAAGCATTGAAGCACGGATTCCAACAACACCTTTCTTTTCAAGATAAGGAGTAAGTGCTGCAAGTGCTGTATCCTGACGAGAAGCAAGTTCTGAATCAGACAAAGAATCATTGTTCTTTGTATAGTCATTCTCTATGGAATCAATTACTTTCAGGCCTGATTTTTTTCCAGCATCCAAAACAGAAAATACAACAGATACTCCAACTACAGCAACAATAAGACCAGCCAGAATACAAAGAAGAGGTTTACGGTTACGAAGGATAAAATTCTCAACCTTCTGCTGTGTTCCAGCATCTTCATTTTTCTTTCCCAAAGAAACTACATTATCTGCCATTTTATGAATCTCCAAATAATTACTATCAATATAAATGTGTGCTGTATACTATATCTTAATTACATAACTTTGTCAAAACCTTAAACGACTAATCCTGCAAAATATCCAATTCTCTCATCAATCTGAATACATAAGTCCTCTGTACGTCAAGGATTCGCGCAGCGGCAGCTTTATTCCAGCGGGTTTCATTAAGGATTCCTGTAACATACATTTTCTTAAACCGATCAAGGGCTGATTTCAAGCTTCTATCACTCGAAGACAAAGACTCTTCAACTACAGAAGATTCATTTTTTATGAGAGGAAAATCTTCCACGTTTAAAACCCGTTCAGAGCAAAACATAACGGCATGTTCAATCATATTTCTCAATTCACGAACGTTTCCTGGCCAAAAATGTCCTTTCAGCAGCTTCAGTGCAACAGGCGAAATTCCACTTATGCGTTTATTCATGTCACGATTACAAGCACGCAAAAAATACAATGCAAGAGCTTCAATATCATCACTATGATGGCGAAGAGCAGGTACCGTTACTGGAAGAATATTCAAATACGAAAACAAGGTTTTATCAAACAATTTCTCTTCAACGGCAGATTCCAAATCCTTACTTGTCGAAGCAATAATCCTGAGGGTACGTGGAAAGAGTTTTTCCTGTATCAATTTCAAAAGATGTTCCTGTTGACTCCGTGACAGGAAGGACACTTCGTCAAGAAAAAGAGTAGTACCTTCCTTCAAAGTCTTTTCATCAACAATATTATCATCAGCACAAGCGCATTTTATTGTGATAAACGGAAAATCTCTGTTGGAACCTTTCAAATGAATCTGTTCTGCAACAAGCTCCTTGCCAACACCATGTTCACCAGAAATCAATACCGGAAAACAGGAAGAAGCGATATCATCAAGTCCATGCAAAAGATTCAGCATAAGTGCACTGTTAGCTATAAACACATGAAACATAGTAAAATTATATCATAAAAATAAAAAAAGCACACCGCCATCATGCAGACAGCGATGTGCTCTAAAATCTTATGCTAAAAAATCCGACTACTCTTTGTGGGTCTTAAGACTGTCACCAATAGTGTATCCACCGTCATCATCATTATTTGATGACATATACTGAGAGATTTCAGCACGTGCCTGTGCACGTTTATATTCCTTGATTGAGAAAGCAACCTTTTCTCTTTCAACATCTACAGATACAACATATACGTTTACCTTATCACCGACATTGAATTTCTTTACAGCTTCTTCAAAAGGAGTTTCCCTGTCATCAGTAATGTTAGCCTTATTTACAAGACCTTCAATACCATTAGGAGCCTTTACGAATATACCGAAATCAGTGATAGAAGTTACTTCACCTTCAAGAGTGCTTCCCTGCTTGTACTGTGAAGCAAACTCTTTCCAAGGATTGTCTGTAAGCTGCTTTACACCTACACGGATTCTGTGGTTTTCAGGATCAGCTTCAGTAACAATAACATCAAGTTCCTGATCAACCTTTATTTCGCTACCAGGATGCTTAACCTTCTTTGTCCATGAAAGATCTTCACCTGAAAGGAATGCATCAATACCTTCTTCCAACTGAATGAATGCACCGCTGTTTGTAATCTTAACAACCTTACCGCGAACCTTAGTTCCTTCCGGATACTTTTCAGTGATAGTATCCCATGGATTTGCCGTAACCTGCTTAAGACCAAGCGATACACGACCAGCCTGAATGTCATATCCAAGAATCATGCATTCAACTTCATCACCTTCTTTAAGCATGTCAGAAGGCTTGTTAATCTTCTTTGTCCAGCTGAATTCAGAAATGTGAGCAAGACCTTCAATGCCTTCTTCAAGCTCGATGAAAGCACCAAACTCAGTAAGCTTTGTTACTTTACCCTTTACAACATCATTAACATGATATTTGTCTTCAAAGTGCAACCATGGGTCTTCAGTGAAATGCTTGAGGGAAAGATTAATTCTCTTCTTTTCCTGATCAAGGCGGATAACCTTCAAGTCAATTTCCTGACCTTTCTTTACGAAATCCTTAGGACGAGTTACATGTCCCCAGCTCATGTCATTGATATGAAGCAGACCGTCAAATCCACCCAAATCAATAAATGCACCAAAGCTTGTAAATGACTTTACAACACCTTTTACAGTATCACCAATCTTTACATCGCTAAAGAACTTTTCTCTGTCAGTATCAATTCTTTCTTCGAGATACTTACGGCGGTTTACGACAACATTTCTTCTGCCTTCACTGTAAAGCCGCTCTATATAGAACTTACCTTTTGTACCGATAAGCTTTTCAGCTTTTTCAACTTTCTGGCTGTCAGCCTGACTGATTGGCAGGAACGCATTGATTCCACCACCCAAGTCTACCATGTAGCCACCCTTTGTCAGGGAAACGATTTTACCGTCAACAGCAGACTTTTCACTAAATACAGTCTTGAACTTTTCCCAAAGGCACTTTTCATCAGCCTTGAGCTTTGAAACTTCAGGTCCATTCTTTCCAAACTGATTGATGAGATAGACAGTAATGTCACTACCAACTTCAGGAATATCGTCACCAAATTCAGACAGAGGAATTTTACCTTCTGATTTACAGTTTACATCTACAAAAACTGTATCTTCATTTACCTGAACAACTTTTCCTGTTACAAGAGCGTTGTCTTCAACCTGCTCCATTCTGTTAATCGATTCTTCTAATTGTGTGTGAATGTCGTCTCTGGAGCCCTTTTCGACATTCTGATCCACTTCCTTCTGTGCCATGTTAGATCCTTTAGTTTTGATTTCTGACTTGATTATCTCACAAACCTCATTTATGGTCAAGTCTGATGTGTCAATATATCGTGCATCTTTAGCTCTTTTTAGAGATCCTTCTGCCTTATTTCTGTCCATTTCGTCACGTTTTATGATAGCCTGCTTAATTTCTTCCAAAGAAAGGTCGCTAACCCCCTGATCAAAACGTCTTTTGGCCTGAACATCAACACTTGCATCAAGATAAAATTTATATTCTGCATCAGGAAACACAACAGTCGTCATGTCTCGACCTTCACAAATTATGTCAAGTTTTTTTACAATCTGACGCATCCTGTCATTTACAAGATGCCTCAGCTCCACAATGGAAGATATTTTTGAGACACTGGAATCAACCTTGTCCTGATGCAGGAGAGACTCTACATCTTTTCCATTTAGAATAAGATGTGCATTTACATAATCAAGCTCCTGTTTTTTCACAAAAGACATTACGGCTTCAGTATCTTCGATATTTACACCAGCTTCAAGAACAGCAAGTGTAAGAGCCCTGTAAAAACTGCCACTGTTCAGGTAAACAATTCCCAAATCCTTTGCAACCGTATTGGCAACAGTACTTTTTCCTGTTCCAGCAGGACCATCAATAGCAATAACCATATATATTCCTCTTTTTTAATATTGCGAACTTTTACAAAGACGAAGCAAAGCCTGAATTTCGGCCTGCGTCAAATCGCGGAATTCCCCAAACTGCAATTCGCCAACACCTACACAGCCAATACGAATGCGCATCAAGCTCTTTATACCTATTTCACGCGATTCAAACACGCGACGAATTTCACGGTTCTTGCCTTCAACAAGAACAATTCGCATTCTGTGAGAATTCAACTCTTCCGCTTCCTTGCAGCGATAAAACGTATCGTCAACACGAAGGCCTTTCATAAAATCTTCACAAAGACCCCGTGGCAACGGAAGACTTGTGTCAACAATATATTCCTTTTCCATTTCTGCAGAAGGATGCGACAGTCTTGCAGCAAAATCACCGTCATTAGTAAATATAATAAGTCCGCTGGAAAACATGTCAAGGCGGCCTACATTATACAATCGCTCAGAATAAGTTTCCTTCAGCAAATCAGCAGCAACAGCCCTGCCTTTTTCATCAGCAAGGGAACATACATAACCGGCAGGCTTATTCAGCAGGACATAGCGTTTTGTTTCTTCAAGATGGATTTCTTTTCCGTCTACGCAAACAGTATCAGCAACGCTCACCTTTGTTCCAAGTTCCGTTACAACAGTTCCGTTGACGCTAACTCTTCCGGCAAGTATAATTGCCTCACTCGCCCTACGGCTTGCAACTCCAGAACGAGCCATATAAAGCTGAAGCCTCATTAAATCTTTTGTACCGTTATCTTGCAAGTTCAAACCTCTCGCTTTCAGCCTCATCAAGCTGCGGCAAATCAGCTATGCTCTGCAAATTAAAGAACTCAAGAAATTCTTTTGTCGTTCCATACATTACAGGTTTTCCAGGAATATCCTTTTTTCCAATTTCCTTTATAAGCTTTCTATCTAAAAGAATACGCATCATATTATCTGCACTGACATGGCGTATGCTTTCAATTTCTGCCCTAGTAATAGGCTGGCTGTATGCTATTATGGAAAGAGTCTCTATGGCAGCTTTACTCAGCCTGCCCTCATTTTTCTTTCCGTAACGTTCCTTTACCAAATCAAAACTTTCTTTTTTCGGAGTAAGAATCCATCCGCCTATAATCTGAGAAATTTCAATGCCACTGTCAGGACTTGTATATTTTTCCTTCAAGCGCTCTATGCATTCATTAACGACATCTTCCGAAAGCTGTGTAATCTTCGCAAGAACTTCAACAGACTGCGGCTCACTTTCCAAAAACAGAACAGTTTCAACCAATGCCGTCTCGCTGTCAAGATTTAAATCAGAGCGTCTTTGAACAGCCCCAATATATGCATCATCATTTTCATCTTCCTGAACAAATGTAAGCTGATCCTTACTTTCAACTCTATGTTTCACTTCTTCTTCACTTAGATTTTTTTCTTCCTGAACTACAGTCTCTTCCGTAGAGTTATCTACGGCCGTAGAATTTTCTACGCTGCCTGTTTCTTCCTGCATATCTTTATGTCTCCAAACATCTTATTCTGATAAATGTCTGCCAAGTTTAATTTTACAGCTTCCAAGATTGCCATAAAAGCACAGATTACGTCAAGTTCATTGCCGCGCCTGGTAATCAAATCCGTAAACATGCATTCACCGTTTTTTTCAAGCAGTTCATTCATCAGTGCAATTTTTTCATTGGGAGTAATGTCTTCGCTTATATTCAATGTTCCGGATAGGGAATCCATTCTTGTAAGATTTCTGAAAATCTTCTGCATATCCTGAAGCAATGCCCAAGTATCCATTTTCTGCCACTGATTTTCATCTTCTTCAAAAGGAAGGAATCGTTCTATCTTTTTGCGTTCGAAGCTCCATTCACTTTGCTCTTCCTGTTCTTCCATGAGCAGGGAAAGTTTTTTAAATCTCTGATATTCAATAAGCTGCTCAACAAGTTCTGTACGTGGGTCTTCCATGCTCTCGTCATCATCATAAGACACTTCAACAGGAAGAAGAATCCTGCTCTTTATATAGATAAGCTTGGCAGCCCATGCATAAAATTCGCTCAAATCCTGAAGATTTGTTTCCACGGCATAATCCAGATAGTCAAGATACTGTTCCGTTATTTCAGCAATCGGAATATCATAAATGTTTATCTTATTTTCCCTTATTAAGCTCCACAATAAGTCAAGAGGTCCTTCAAACTGACCTGCCGTAAACTTTCTGTCTGCATGCACAAATTCTTCTGACATCCCTTTTTACCCCACCACTTCTATTTTCTGTCCAGAAACTTTATTTAAAGCTTCCTTATATTTTTCGGCATACTCAGGAAAAATTTCAACAAGGGGAACAAGGACAAAAGCCCGTTCTTCCATACGCTCATGGGGAACAATAAGATTTTCTTCACGTATAACTTCACTTCCAAAAAGCTCAATATCAATGTCCAATGGGCGTGGTCCATTTCGAATCTCGACAGCCCTGTTCCTTCCGTACTTGTTCTCGACAGAATGAATAAAATCCAGCAAGTCATGCGCAGAACCTTCAAACCGCCCTGCTACAACCATATTATAAAAATCATCCTGATCAGTATAATACATGGCCTTTGTCTTATAGACAGAAGACATCTTCATGTCTTCAAGACGGCATGAAAGATCCGAGCAGGCAGCTTTCAAAAGCTCCAAAGGAGATTTACCTTCATGAGAACGATTAGAACCAAGCCCTAAAACAACATCCTGCATAAATTAAAACAAATCCTCAGGAACAGGCTTGTCCTCCGCAGCCGCTTTTGCCAGAGACACGGCAGACGCAGAAGCCTTTGCTTTTGCAGCCGTCTTAGGAGCCGCCGCAGCTGGCTGGGCAACTGGTTGTCCGACAGGTGCAGTTTCAGGAGCTTTTTCAGGTTCAGGAACAGAGGAGCCGACACCAACGCCTTTTGCCCTCATATCTTTTTCATACGCAAGAATCCGCTCTTCAGTAACAACGTCACCCTCTTTTGTACGCAGAACCTGACCAGGGAACAGCTTTTCACGAAGAGTATGCTCAAGGCTAAGGCGTATATCAGGATTCCTTTCAATAAATGCAACGGCATTTTCCTTTCCCTGCCCGATTTTTTCCTCTCCCCTTGTATACCAAGAACCTTTCTTGTCAATAAGTCCGTGCTTTACGGCAGAATCAAGGATTGATGCACTGGAAGAAACACCCTTGCCAAAATATATGTCAAGCTCAACCTTACGGAATGGAGGAGCAACCTTGTTCTTTACAATCTTTACGCGAACCCTGTTGCCAACAGTTTCTTCATCGCCTTTACCATCAATAGACTCAATTCGGCGGATTTCAAGACGCACAGAAGAATAGAATTTCAGGGCATTACCACCAGTTGTTGTCTCAGGATTACCAAACATTACACCAATCTTCATGCGGATCTGGTTAATGAATACAACTATACACTTGCTCTTGCCGACAATGGCAGTAAGCTTTCGCAATGCCTGGCTCATAAGGCGAGCCTGAAGACCCATTACAGAGTCTCCCATCTCACCTTCAATTTCTTTCTGAGGAGTAAGGGCAGCAACGCTATCAACAACAATAATATCTACAGCACCAGAACGTACAAGATTTTCACAGATTTCAAGAGCCTGCTCTCCTGTATCAGGCTGCGAAACCCACAACTCATCAATATTAACCCCCAAATTCTTTGCATAAACAGGATCCAGGGCATGTTCTGCATCAATAAAAGCTGCAATGCCGCCTAATTTCTGAGATTCAGCAATGGCATGAAGTGCAAGAGTTGTTTTACCGGAACTTTCAGGTCCGTACATTTCAATGATTCTTCCGCGAGGATATCCACCAATACCCAATGCCTCATCAAGCAATATAGAACCAGAAGGTACTACATCTACACTCGTTATGTCGGTTTTAGTTCCAAGTTTCATCAATGAACCAGAACCAAACTGTTTTTCTATCTGTAAACGTGCAGCTTCGAGAGCCTTAAGTTTTTCTGACATTTCTACAGGGGCTTTTTCTTCTGTTACTTTAGCCACTTTATCCTCCAAAAAAAATAAAAAAGATTTCTATATAATAGTAGTACACCTGAAATATAAATTTGCACCAAATTTTTTATAAAATGTATCAAAAATATGAAAATTAATGAAGAGCTTCCAGTGACAAAGTATCTTTTAAAGGCTGATGCAAGGAACGTTCTTTTAGGACTAGCTTGCCGTCAGTATAGGTTACAATCCCCAAAATGCGGACAGGCTTTTCAGGCTCCAGAGTTCTTTCAGGTTCTTTATCAAATTCTACAGGGACATAGCCAATCAAGTCCCTTTTATTTACATAACCAACAAGTAATGTAAATGTCAAAAAACCATTATCCATAACCTTTGGATTTGCAATGCGTCCGTCCCAGATTACATAGCACCCAGAGTACAGTACAGGATCTTTTTCAACCTGTTCATACGAATAATTATCCTTTAAATTATCAAATCCTACAAGTTCAGGAAAAAGTGTCGATTTTAAAGTTTCAGCCTTTGCTTTTACAACAGAACTTGCATTACTAGATTTTATCCTGTTAATTTCAACAAGAGCGGCATTATCCCTATGATCCAGGGCATATCTGCTGGCAGCTTCATACGCCTTGTTAATTTCCTTATCCGAAAGGTAAAAGGAAACTTGCATTGAATCAACAGACTTATCACTTGGATTTTGAAATTCTTTTTCTGTCAGCGAAAGATTTTTTATGTTCTGCTCATGCTGGGTTACAGGCTTTTCATGTTTAGGAATGGATTTATGCCCGCCAATAACAATACCGACAGAAATGCACACTCCCAAAAGAAGCCCAGTCAACACGCCATTCCTTATTAAATCAGGATTTGACCCCAGAGGAGGATAAAAACGTTCTATTCTGCCAGTCTGAATCAATTCCAGAAGTCTTGTTCGCACTCTTGCCCTGTCTGAATTGTCACGAAGGAATTCTAGAGCTTCAGCAGCGATCTTATTTCCGGGCGCAAGTTTTTCAATTTCAAGATAATAAGGAAGAGCATTCTCAACCTCTCCACGATGCAAAAAAATGGCTGCCTGTCCTATATAAAGCTCTGCATCCTGAATCTTTATGGAGCGTGCAAGGCTGTAATAATACGATGCATGATCAATATCACCTACATAAAGGCAACACATGCCAAGCATACGGTAAAATTCAAAAGAGCCTTTATAGTCTTTTTCAGCCCCCTGCAGCAACTGTATTGCAGTGCCAAATTTTCTTCTGCGAATAAGATTTTTTGCATATTGAAGAATAGACCTATTCATTCTTATTTTCCATGCTCCGAAGTCTTTCAAAAATAGCGTCCAGTTCTTCATTTAAACTGATATATTCTTCAGTTTCAATATCTTCTTCTGATTTTATAGACTCAATATAATCTATAAGATTCTGTATGTATTCAGGATCAAGCTGTTCTTCCGTAACAGCCAAAGCCGCAGGAGAGAGTTCTGGTACAGAAGAGTCAGCATCTTCAGATGTTTCATTTTCTACAACAGGCTCTTTCTCAGCTACCAATGAAGTAAATATATCTGTCTTATTTTCAAGTGCAGAAAGAAATTCAATGCCGGCAGGCTCTTTGCCCGCATAAACAGGAGCAACACCTTCTGCAATCGAAAGGTAAAACACCTTTACATCCATCTCCTGCGGATTCAAATATGCAGTTTTCCAGTTTATGCATATACCGGAATTGTTATACGAAGAAGGAGAACTAAAGCCCTTGCCTTCTACAACTTCAGGAATCCAGTACTTTGTAAGCAGTTTTGCAGAAGTGACGGAAACGACTTCCGGCTCTGAAATTCCTTCACCATCAAGCATAAACTGAACAGCAGTGTTGCTGTTTGAAGATCGGATCCACTTGTCATCTTTCATTGTATGAAACTGCTTCTGTCGGTTAAGCTTTTCATTTGCCGCCGTAGAAAAATGTTTTCCAGAAATTTCTCCAAGAACAGTATCGAACACACCTTTTAATGCAAAAGACTGAGGTGTTTCACCTATATTGACCGTATACATGGTAACACGCACAATATTTTGCAGCGAGTCAGGAGCATCAGCATTAGGAAAAGTAAAATCAAGCACACAATAAGCTTTTTTGCCAATGGTATAAGCAAGCTGCACACCTTTTTCAGTTTTTCTGGCCTCACTTGATACACCACCTTTGGAATTAAGGGTGTAATGAGCCCGTCCGACTTTCATTACAAAAAAAGACAGAGAATCAGACTCTAATGAAGAAAGCAGAGGAACTTCCTTTCCTTTAGAATTTATTGTACATAAAGAAAAAGTGCCGTTATCACCCCTGGCGCGAATTCGTACATCACCATTCTCTGCAGAAACAGTTTTTTCAACAGCATATTTCAAGCCCGTATATTCATCAACACTGTCTAAGACAATTTCTTCTTCCTGTGCATGAAGGTAAAAACAAGCAGAAGTAAAGACAGTAAAAAACAAATACAAGCAGGTAATTTTTTTTACAATACTATTCATCAAACTCACCTTCTCCATCTGCAGAAGAACAATATTTTTCATCAAGCAGACGCTGTAGCTGAGCAGCACGAATCTTAAGATTCAAAAGTTCATTACTTGAAATGCCCTTGCGTTTTTTTAAAACTGCATCATTCGTTGGCATTACAGCAGGCACTGCTGGAACTTTCTCCAGCTCCGCAATACGTGCATTAGCTTCATTCAGCTGCTTTCTAAGGGAAGCGACATCCTGCCCTTCATATTCCTTAGCCTGACGTTCATAGGATTCACGGGAAGAAACATATTCTTCGCCAGTCTCTTTTAAAAGCATCAGCAATTTCTGCTCACGCTCACGCTGGGCAATGGCATCAAGCTTAAACTTAGCGTCTACCGCTTTTTTATTGTCAGGATAATCGTTAACTATCTGTTCGTACAAGCCTCGTGCCGTATCAAAATTATAATCTTCATAAAAACATTCTGCTATCCAGTACAAGGCGGAAGGATACATTTTGCTCTTAGGATTCTGATGGCAGAAATCACTTAAGACAAGGACGGACTGATCATTTTGTCCCGTATAATGAAGGGCTCTTCCTTTCTGATATTGAATATTATGTATTAGCGAACTTGCAGGATAAGAAGAAAGGAATGTATCGCAGTCTATAATGGCTGATTCATAATCTCCGCTGTACATCTCGCTCATAACAAGCATATACAGGACCTCCGCCCCGATATTTTTATTTTCAGAAACAGCACGACGCAAAAATATCGTAGAACTTACCCAGTCTTTATTCCGGTACGATTCCAGACCACTTACAAGTGCATTTCCGCTTTGTCCGGCGACACCTGTATCAACAGCAGGAACCTTTTCCTCAGACACAACAGTTTCCTCGCTTTCTGTGGATGTCTGCTCAGTCTTAGACTCATTTTCAGGAGAAATAGGTATTCCAAGGGAATACCATGGAAAACTTTGAGAAAATGCAAAAATTCCTGCAAAAGCAATACATGCTGTCAGGATATATTTCTTAGTCTTTTTCACCACTGCAACTTTCCTTCAAAAAATGCCGAACCGGAAACAACAATATCAGTACCAGCCTCTCGGACAACAGGCAGGGTCTGTGCATTCACGCCACCGTCAACAGAAATAAGATATGAATATTTGTTTTTTTCCTGCAAAGCGGCAAGTTCTTTAACTTTATCCACAGTATAAGGAATAAGTTTTTGACCGCCCCATCCTGGGTTTACAGTCATGACAAGCACAAGGTCTACATACGGGAGCATATATTCCAGAGCAGAAACTGGAGTTGACGGACATATTGCAACGCCGGCTTTTTTTCCCTTCTCATGAATCATCTGAATGCAACGGTCTGCATGTGCAGTAGCTTCTGCATGAAAAGTAACATAATCCGCACCGGCATCGATAAATGAAGATATGCTTAATTCAGGACGCTCTACCATAAGATGAACGTCAAAAGGCAGTTTTGTAGAGGAACGCAAAGATGCAATTACCGGCTGTCCATAAGAAACAGGGGGCACAAAATGACCATCCATGACATCGATATGAACAAGAGAGCCACCTTTATCTTCTATTGTTTTTAAAGCCGCCCCCAAATTAGAAAAATCGGCAGACAAGAGCGACGGCGAAAGCAATGCATTTTTCTTCATATAATTATAATAATTTAAAACTACCTGTCTGTAAAGTATTAACACTGACACCTTCTTTTCTTCATTTACTGTAAGTTTCGTGTCGCAAATACTTAAGAAGTTGTGTCGCAAATACTTAAGAAGTTGTGTCGCAAATACTTAAGAAGTTGTGTCGCAAATACTTAAGAAGTTGTGTCGTAAATACTTAAGAAGTTGTGTCGTAAATACTTAAGAAGTTGCGTCGCAAATACTTAAGAAGTTGCGTTGTTAATACTTAGAGAATGTAAAGTTGCCGACAGAAAAATAGAAGAGATGGGAAAAAAACAAGCCGCCCATGTTTCAAGACGGCTTGTTTGTTTATGGGTAGCGCCCCTTATTTCAGGGGCAATGTATTAAAGCGAACCTTACAGCTAAGGCTACTGCTTAGTAAGGGTATAACCAGCTTGCTTTAGATAATTGAGATTCGATCCGAGATCGTTTGTCACCATTGCTCCACCACCACCAGCAACACTCACACCCCACGTACCATCTACACCAGTTACACTTGTAAGATTCGTACATCCGGCAAACGCACTATCTTCAATGGTGAATACAGAAGAAGGTATATAGACAGACGTTAATTTATCGTAGTCCTTAAACGTATTGGAACTGATAGTCGTCATGCCTCCAGGCAGATTAATTTCCACAAGATGATCTTTTATGCTGTCAAACGTACCTGCTCCGATTGATCCCGAGACACCTCCACCGGAAAGATTAAGTTTAACATCTATATCCTTAGCAGCTATTGCAGAAACAATTCCTGAAATTGAAGGACTAGTACCAGTTACCGTCCACTCAATACAGGTTCCTGAAAAACCGTTTATTGCATTAAAGTCATCTATCGAACAGGTAATATCAGCATAATTATACAGGTACTTTGCATAATACTCCTTATTTCCGGTAGAACCGGCAGGAATACTTGTCTTAGCTCCACCTTCATCAGAAAAGTCTGATGACTCACACCATCCGCCAAATACATATTCAGTACCACTGATAGTTGGGAAAGGCAGAGATGTAGATGAAGTTGCATTATAAGTGTAAGAACTTCTAGCCGTTGCACTTATAGTTCCCTTATAAGTAGAACCAGAACCAACATTTACATTGTGATACGTAATAGTATAAGAAGCTCCCGTCCATGTTGCCCATACGTCACAGTCTTCAGTTATAGTAGTTCCGCTTGTACCAAATGTAAATGCAGAACCATCTCCAGAACCAGTCTTCCAAGAATCGAAAGTATAATTTGTCTTAGTCGGTGTAGTTGGAGCCGTTGCAGTCTTACCACAGGTGACGGTCTTTGTATCCAAAAGCGTTGTAAGTGTACCAGAAACCTTTTCTTTATAGATACTTACAGTTGCCGTAAACTTGGCATACAAAGTAAGGTTACCAGTAGTTGTTGCGGTAATTCCTGTAAATGCCGTCGTAAAGTTTGCATCAGTATACCATCCTGCAAAAGTAGTACCAGCCCCACCTGCATCAGGAATTGTAACGGCAGTTCCATAAGTATATGAATTCGGAGAAGCTGCATTCAAAATGCCGTAGGTCATGCTCGTGGAATCATAGGTTATCGTGTATGTTTTAGCCTCCCAAACAGCATAATACGTAGAAATTGTTGTAGTATCTTCCGTTACAGGGAAAGTGCCTGTGGCAGTAGGAGAGCTAGGAGACGTTGCCCATCCTTTGAAGTCATGACCAGTCATAGTAGGATTTGCTGAAGGTGTTGGAGTCTGTCCATACAGTACATTTACAGTAGAAGATTCTGCAGTACCAACTTTTCCACCGTTATAGTCAAATGTAATAGAATATGTAACGGCATCACACTTTGCAACTAGCTCAATATCCTCCGTTATAGGAGTGTTAAAATCAAAGCTTGAACCAGAAATTTCAGTTGAAGAAATTCTTTTTGCCCAGAATGAGAACGTCTTTCCTGGAATTGAAGGAGTTCCCGGGTTTGCAGCCTTATCGCCAACATTAACGTCCTGACTAGAAATGCCAGCTATATCGCCACCTTCTTCAGTCTTAAAACTTACAGTACAATGGGTTAAACGAGACAATCTTATTGTAACAGTTTTGGTAACGTTTGCTTCAATATCAACAGTGGCAGTACCTTTTGCAGTTATCCTGCCGTCAGATTTTTTGCCGTAAGCAGTTACATCATAATGACCAACGGGAAGGTTTGTAAAAGAAATCCTTTCGCCCTGCCCGCAGGATTTTGTAGCAGTATATGCAGAAGATTTTATTGTTACCGTAAAGGATTCTACATCAGAAAGTTCATACTGTGCACTACGGGTAACAGGCATCTGCACGCACAAAGAAGTAGGTTCACCGCCAGCATCATCACTACCACCGCCAGCTCCACCAGCACAGGAAACAAGGGAAGTACAAAGAAAAAGGCTTAGAGCCATGCATAAAGCAATGCTAAATGCATTATTAAGGATTACCCCCCCCCTTAAAACAAGCTTTAAAAGTCTATTAATATTCATAAACATTCCCCCTTTATTTAATAACAATAAGTTATTTATCTATCCAATTTTAGACTATAACAGAAATTTCCGCCGTGTCAACAAATTTTCAAGGAATTTAGGGGGAAAATTTAAATTTATTGCCGCAGAGCTGGCAGCTCTGCTGGCAGCAAAGCTGTCAACTTCACAAAGCCTATTTTTTCATTTTTTTCCAAAAACATGTACAAAAAGTACAAATCAAAAGGAATAACTTATGTAGGAGGAAAAATGAAAAATATCAA
>CAMVHR010000028.1 GCA_947167345.1 uncultured Treponema sp. | reverse complement strand
GTCAGAAAGTTAGTCCTATCGGTTTACGTCTTGGAGTAAACAAGACATGGCAGTCTCGTTGGTATGCAGATCCTCGTGATTATGCAGACTATGTTCTGGAAGACATTAAGATTCGCAAGCTTGTGAATTCTCTCCCAGAATGCAAGAACGCTGACATTGCTGAAATTGAGATTGTACGTCACCCACAGCGTGTAACAATTGTAATTCATACAGCACGTCCTGGTGTGATTATTGGTGTAAAAGGTGCAACAATTGAGAAGATCAGTGCTGACATTCAGAAGCAGCTTACTAAGAAAGTTCAGATTAAGATCAAGGAAGTAAAGCGTGCTGAAGTCAATGCTTCTCTTATTGCACAGAACATTGCAAGACAGCTTTCAGGAAGAGGATCTTTCAGAAAGGCTTTGAAGCAGTCATCTTCTAATGCTATGAAGGGTGGCGCTCAGGGCATTAAGATTCGTATTTCTGGTCGTCTCGCCGGTGCTGATATGACACGTTCAGAAGAGCATAAGGAAGGACGTGTACCTCTTCATACTCTTCGTGCTGATATTGACTACGGATTCTATGAAGCTCTTACTACATACGGAAAGATTGGTATTAAGGTATGGGTTTACAACGGAATGAACTATGGTCATGAAAGAAATGAAGATGCTGGCGATGTCGTAAGAAAGCCAAGACGGGAACATTTTAATGGTGACCGCAAGTCTACCCGTGCTCCAAAGGCAAATAAAGCTGGGGAGGAAAAGTAGAATATGCTTAGTCCAAAAAGAGTAGCTCACCGCAAAGTACAGCGCGGTAGAGAAAAAGGATGCGCAACACGCGACAATCACGTTGATTTTGGTGACATTGCTCTTGTAGCTCTGGAACCTGTATGGCTCAGTGCTAAGCACATTGAGGCTGCTCGTGTTGCTATTAACCGCTGCATTAACCGTCAGGGTCATATGTGGACTCGCGTATTCCCTGATAAGCCTGTTTCAAAGAAGCCTGCTGATACTCGTATGGGTAAAGGTAAGGGCGCACCTGAATTCTGGGCTGCAGTTATAAAGCCAGGTATGGTTTTGTTTGAGATTGGTGAAGTTGATCTTAAGATTGCAGAAAAGGCAATGCACCTTGCTGCAAGCAAGCTTCCAATCAAGACAAAAGTAGCGTTCCGCCCAACAGTAGAGTAAGGAGTAAGAAATGGCAGATGCAAAGAAATTCAAGAAGGCAGATGATAAAAAACTTTCTTATTCTGAACTTGTAACTAAGCGGAATGAGTTAAAGAAACAGTACATGGATCTTCGCTTTCAGACAGTTGTAAGCCATGTAGATAATCCAATGCAGAAGCGTATTGTAAGACGTGAGATTGCACGTTTGAATACTCTTATTCATCAGCAGGATCTGGAGAACTTCAGAAAGGCTGCTGCTGAAGCTATAGCTGCAAATAACTAGGAGCTGACCCGTGGAAGAACAGAATGTACAGAAGAAGGCTACAAAACGTTCATTCGTAGGTATCGTCACTAGTGACAAGATGGATAAAACTATCGTTGTTTCTATCGATACAAAAAAGATGGATCGCCTTTACAAAAAATATGTGACACGGACCAAGAAGTGCAAGGCACATGATGAGAAGAACGAAGCCCACCAGGGCGACACAGTTCGCATCGTAGAATGCAGTCCAATCAGCAAAGAAAAATGCTGGCGTCTCGAGTCTATTCTTGAGAGAGCCAAATAAGGCAGGAGTAAAACTATGCTTCAAATGCAGTCAAATCTGGTTGTTGCCGATAACTCCGGAGCTAAATTGGTTCAGTGCATTAAGGTTTTAGGTGGATCTCACCGCCGTTATGCAGGAATTGGTGACATTGTTGTGGTAGCTGTTAAGGAAGCTATTCCTACATCTACAATTAAGGAAGGTTCAGTTCAGAAAGCGGTAATCGTTCGCGTTGCAAAGGAATACCGCCGTGCTGACGGTACATACATCCGCTTTGATGATAATGCTTGTGTTATTGTTGATGCTGATAAGAACCCAAAGGGTAAGCGTATATTTGGACCTGTAGCCCGTGAGCTTCGTGATATGGATTATATGAAGATTGTATCACTCGCTCCGGAAGTCCTTTAAGGAGCTTTAGAATGGCAGTGAAATTCAAGATCCATAAGGATGATAATGTTGAAATTATTGCTGGAAAGGATAAGGGAAAGCGCGGTACTGTAATTCGTGTTTTTGTAAAAGATAACAAAGGCAAGGTTATTGTAAGCGGTGCAAACCTCATTAAGAAGGCAATGAAGAGAAAGTCACAGCAGGATGCTGGCGGAATTGCAGAAGTAGAAGCTCCTCTTGACATTTCGAACGTAGCGCTCGTCTGTAAGAAATGCGGGCGTCCTGTTAAGGCAGGATATAAACTTGACGGCGACAAAAAAATTCGCGTTTGTCGCAAGTGTGGAGAAAAACTGTAATGGAAAATTACGTACCACGGCTTAAGAAAGTCTATAAAGACACAATCGCTCCAGAACTTTTCAAGGAACTGGGTTACACATCTACGATGCAAATTCCAGCAATCAAAAAGATTGTTGTTAGCATGGGTGTTGGCGAAGCTCTCACGAATAAGAAACTTCTTGATGCTGCAGTTACAGATCTCACTCAAATTACCGGTCAGAAGGCTGTTAAAACAAGAGCTAAGAAAAGTATTGCAAACTTCAAGCTTCGTGAAGGCAATGAAGTGGGTGCTATGGTAACACTTCGTGGAACTATCATGTATGAGTTCCTCGATCGTCTTATCAACGTAGCACTTCCACGTGTTAAGGATTTCCGCGGAATTAAGGCAACAGGCTTTGACGGTCACGGAAATTTCTCTCTTGGTATTACTGAACAGATCATCTTCCCGGAAATTGATTTTGATAAAATCGTAAAGGTTTCTGGTATGAATATCAGTATTGTAACCAGTGCTAAGACTGACAATGAAGCTCGCGTTTTGTTGACAAAGTTTGGCATGCCATTTAGAAAGTAAGGATAAATTTCATGGCAAAGAAATCAATGATTATCAAATCACAGAGGACGCCTAAGTATGATACACGCCGTTACAACCGGTGCCAGATTTGTGGTCGTCCACACGGATATTTGCGGAAGTTCAAGATTTGTCGTATTTGTTTCCGTAAATTGGCTAGTGAAGGTCTTTTACCAGGCGTTACAAAATCATCTTGGTAGTGACAGGAGAATATAAATGGCAGCTTCAGATCCAGTAGCAGATATGCTTGCAAAAGTCCAGAATGCGGCAAAAGCCGGTCACGAAAAAGTAGACGTACCTACTTCTAAGATGAAACTGGAAATTGTTAAAATCCTGAAAACTGAAGGATACATCAAAAACTTCAAGAAAGTTCAGGATGATGACGGACACAGCATTATCCGCATTTTTATGAAATATGACAGCGCTAACGAACCAGTTATACATGGAATGAAAAAGATTTCAACACCTGGTCGTCGCGTTTATTCAGGTTATAAAGATTTGCCACGTGTTTATAACGGATATGGCACTTTAATCGTATCAACATCAACTGGTGTTACAACTGGCAAGAAAGCATCTGAAAAGATGGTTGGCGGCGAGTTGATTTGCACTGTATGGTAATAGGGAGGGAAAAATGTCTAAGATAGGTAAGCTTCCTGTATCTATTCCTGCAGGTGTTACAGTTTCCGTAGCTGATGGTTTGGTAACGGTAAAAGGTCCTAAGGGTGAATTGAAGCAGGATTTCAACAGTTCTCTTGTTTCTGTTGATGTAAAAGGTACTGAAGTTATTGTAAAAACAGTAGCTGAAAGTAAGCCTGCTAATGCTGCTCATGGTCTTTACCGCAATCTTATCCACAACATGGTTGTCGGTGTATCTCAGGGATTCACAAAGTCTCTGATAATCACTGGTGTCGGTTACCGTGCTGAAGTTCAGGGAAAGGTTCTTGTAATGAATCTTGGTTACTCAACAGAATTCTTTGTTTCAATTCCAGACGGACTTACCGTTACTGCTGATAAGGATGGTAAGGTAACAGTTACTGGTGTTGACAAGCAGAAAGTCGGTGAGTATTGTGCCGAAATCCGCAAGCTTCGTGCTCCTGAGCCTTACAAGGGAAAGGGTATCCGGTATGAAACTGAAGTTATTAGACGTAAAGTCGGTAAGACTGGTGTTAAATAAGGTTGGTTGATATGTTGAAGAAACTCAGTGATAAACAAAGAAAGCGCTTGCACAGAAAGATTCATATCCGTAAGTCTATTTATGGTACTGCGGAACGTCCTCGTATGACTGTGTTTAAGAGCGGCCGCAATCTTTACGTACAGGTAATAAATGATGATGAAGGCAGGACTCTTGCTTCCATCTCAACTCTTGAAAAGGATTTTATTGCACTTAAGGCTAACGTTGACAGTGCAACAAAACTTGGAGAGGCTTTGGGTTCTCGTCTTAAGGACAAGAATATTACAAAAGTGGTTTTTGATCGTAATGGTTATCTTTATCATGGCGTTGTAAAAGCCCTTGCTGATGCTACCCGCAAAGCCGGGATTGAATTCTAGGAGTGGCTATGGAAGAACGCAGAAACCACAATGATAGAAAGCCTCAGGATGAATTCGTAGAAAAACTCGTAAAATTGACACGTACTTCTGTAACAAAGAAGGGTGGACGCAAAATGTCTTTCTCTGCTTTGACTGTTGTAGGTGACCAGAAAGGTAGAATCGGATACGGATTTGGTAAGGCAAATGATGTTACTGAAGCAATAAGAAAGAGTATTGACAAGGCTAAGTCTAATCTTGTAACTCTTCCTATGAAGAATGGTACACTTCCTCATGAAGTAATCGGAACATATAATAGTTCTTCAGTACTTTTGAAACCTGCCTGCCCTGGTACAGGAGTTAAGGCTGGTGGTCCAGTTCGTGCTGTTATGGATGCCGCAGGAATTACAGATGTTATTTCTAAGTCTCAGGGCTCAAGAACTTCTGTTAACGTAATCCGCGCAACATTTGATGCTGTCTCAAAAATGATGAATGCTGGAAATGTTGCTGAGAACCGCGGTAAATCTTTGAATGATTTGTGGGGCTGATGATATGGCAAAGAAATTACGTATTACACTTGTAAGAAGTACCATTGGACAGAAACCTGAGAAAAAGGCAACAGTCCGCAGCCTTGGTCTGAAGAAGATTAATTCTTGCGTTGAGCATGAAGATAATGCTTCTGTCAGAGGAATGATTCATTCTGTAGAGCACCTTGTAAAGGTTGAGGAGATTGACTGATGGCTGATTTTGAATTGCATGCACCTGAGGGAGCAAATAAAAAAAGACGTATTGTTGGTCGTGGTTCTTCATCAGGACGCGGTACAACAGCTGGAAAGGGTAACAAAGGTCAGCAGTCTCGTTCCGGTGGAAAAACTTACGTTGGATTTGAAGGCGGTCAGATGCCTTTGTACCGTCGCATTGCTCACCGTGGTTTTTCTAATGTAGCCTTTAAGAAAGAATACGAGATTGTAAATCTTCGTGATTTGGAAGCTAAGTATTCTGATGGTGAAACAGTAGACAGAGAGTCTCTTGTTTTGAAAGGTTTGCTGGGCAAAGCTAGTTCTCAGATTAAAGTTTTGGGAAATGGTGATGTTTCTAAAAAGCTCACTGTAAACGTTGATAAAATTTCTGCTTCTGCAAAGGCTAAGATTGAAAAAGCTGGCGGAAGTGTAAAGGCATCTTGTGCTGATGATAAAAAATCAGATAAGGATGCTGAAAAAGAAGAAAAGTAAAAACGTTGGAGTGATTCATGGCAAACAATCCTGTTGTAAATATGTTCAGAGTTAAAGAGTTGCGTGACCGCATGCTCTTTACATTGCTTATTCTCGCAGTATTTCGTCTTGGTAGTGTCTTGACAATACCAGGCATTGATGCAACCTTGCTTCTGCAGTACTTCAATAACCTTGCAAGTGGTGCAGAAAGCGCGTTTGCCAGTTACATGGACTTTTTTGCCGGCGGTGCCTTTGAGCGGTTTTCTGTGTTTATGCTTGGCGTAATGCCATACATTTCAACACAGATTATCATGCAGTTGGCACTTGTCATTTTTCCGTCTCTCAAAAGAATTGCTCAGGAAGAAGGTGGTCAGCAGAAGGTGGCATGGTGGACAAGAGTAGGAACTATTTTTGTATGTCTTATTCAGTCTTATGCTCTCACTGTTTATGCTGACGCCATCAATCAGCAGCAGCCTGGTGCAATTATATTTGATAATAAAGTCTATTTTAACTTGCTTGCCATTCTTACAGTAACCACAGGATCTATGATTACTGTATGGCTTGGTGATCAGATTACTGCTCACGGCATTGGTAACGGCATTTCAATGTTGATTTTTGCCGGTATCGTTGCACGTATACCAAGCGCAGTTTATGAACTGGGTAAGAGTGTTTCAAACGGAGACATAAATATTGTTTTCGTAATCGTAGCTCTCTTTATGTATGTTGCAATCATCGGATTCGTTGTATATGAACAGTCTGGAGAACGAAAGATTCCTGTTCATTATGCAAAACGAGTTGTAGGCCGCAAGATGTACGGAGGACAGAGTACGTACATTCCATTTAAGATTAATCCTTCTGGAGTAATCCCTATAATTTTTGCATCTGCATTTTTAACATTCCCTCTTCAGCTTGCTAACAGCCTTTCTAACAGAGCTACATGGCTCATGAAGGTTTCAGCAGTACTTAATCCGCTTGGAGTTTTGTATAATATTATCGAAGTTTTGTTGATTATATTCTTTGCATACTTCTACACTCAGGTAACACTGAACCCTACTGAAATCGCAAGAAATATTCGTGAAAACGGTGGTTCTATTCCCGGAATCAGAACAGACAAGACTGAGGAATATCTACAGAGGGTGCTTAACCGTCTGATACTTCCTGGATCATTGTATCTGGCTGTAATAGCCGTATTGCCAACGATCATCCAGATTATTTTCAAGTTCCCTGCTGCCATAGCAATGCTTATGGGTGGAACTTCTCTTTTAATTTTGGTTGGTGTTGATCTTGATACGATGTCTCAGGTTGAGGCTCTTCTTAAGATGCATCATCATGATGGACTTACAAAGAAGGGATTGAGACCTAGAAGTCTTTAAAAATTTATTAAAGAATTCTGTAATAAGGTCTAGATTAAAATTAGTAAAATGTGTTATATTAGGACACCACTTATATAGAAAGTGGCACGTTAAATTGTAATTCATTGCGAATTGCCATGATTTAACGTGTGGTCTTAATCTAATACATTTTTCTGGGGGACTTTTATGAAAGTAAGAACCAGCGTAAAGCCCATTTGCGACAAGTGCAAGGTTATTAAGAGAAACGGAATTATTCGTATTATCTGTATAAACCCAAAGCATAAGCAGAGACAGGGTTGAGGAGTAACTGATGGCTCGAATTGCGGGAGTTGACCTCCCAAATAAGCATGTCAATATTGCATTGACATATATTTATGGTATTGGCCGTTCAGCAGCAAATCGTATCTGTGAGATTACAAAAATTAATCCTAATACAATGATTAATGATCTTTCAGAAGATGATTTGGCAAAAGTTCGTAAGGCAATTGATGATAACTATAAAACAGAAGGACGTTTGCGTTCTGAGATTGGTTTGAATATCAAGCGTCTTATTGATATTGGAAGCTACCGTGGTATGCGTCATGCTAGAGGTTTACCTGTTCGCGGTCAGCGGACTCGTACAAATTCTCGTACTCGTAAGGGTAAGAAGAAGACCGTTGCTAACAAGAAGAAGGCATAGTGCGGAGGTAACTGATGGCAACTGCTAAGAAAAGAAAGGAAAAAAAGAGTGTTTATGAAGGCAATGTCTATATTCAGGCTAGCTTTAACAACACTATTGTAACAATTACAGATCTCAGAGGAAATGCTATCGCTTGGGCTTCTTCTGGTGGATTAGGATTCCGCGGAGCAAAGAAATCAACTCCGTTTGCAGCTCAGTCAGTAGCAGAAACAGCAGTTCAGAATGCTGCTAGCTATGGTTTGCGTGAGGTACACGTTTTTGTAAAGGGACCTGGAATTGGTCGTGAAAATGCAATTCGTGTTCTTGGTACATTAGGTCTTAAGGTTAAGTCTATTTCTGATGTAACACCTATACCTCATAACGGATGCCGTCCTCGCAAGACTCGCCGCATGTAAGGAGATTAGTACAATATGGCAAGATATACAGGTCCTGTTTGTAGACTTTGTAGAACAGAACAGAATAAATTGTTCCTTAAAGGTGAACGTTGCAAAAGCGATAAGTGCCCTATAAATAAAAAGCGCGCAGCTCCTGGAAAAGATCCTAAGGATCGTACGGGAAAACGCAGTGAATATGGTCTTCAGTTGCGTGAAAAGCAGAAGATTAAGAGAATTTATGGTATGATGGAAAAGCAGTTCCATATTACTTTTGAAAATGCTCTTAGAATGTCTGGTGTTACAGGTGAGAACCTTATTCGTTTGCTTGAAAGTCGTCTTGATAATGTAGTTTTCAGGATGCACTTTGCTTCTTGTCGCAATCAGGCTCGTCAGCTTGTTCTTCACAGACATGTTATGGTTAACGGTAAGATTGTAAACATTGCTAGCTATCAGGTAAAGCCGGGTGATGTTATTGAAGTGAAGGAAAGAAGTAAGAAACTTTCTGTAATTCAGGACGGTCTTAAAGAAATTTCAAAATCTGGCTCAGCTTCATGGCTGACGGTAGATGAAGATGCTGTAAAAGGTACTTTCGTACAGTATCCGCGTCGTGAAGAAGTTACAGATCTGGCAGACGTAAAAGAACAGCTCGTAGTTGAGCTCTATTCTAAATAATAAGGAGTTCAGATGGCTCGCAAAAATCTGCTTAAAGGTTTTAAAAAACCAAAGGGAATTACATTTGAGCATCTCGAAACTAATCCGAACTATGGAAAATTTACTGCATATCCATTTGAACCGGGATTTGGTACAACTGTAGGAAATACTCTTCGCAGGGTGCTTCTTTCTTCTATTCAGGGATATGCAATTTCTTCTGTTCGTATTACTTCATACGATTCAAATGATGTTCCTCATGTTATTTCCAGTGAATTTGAGAAAATTCCAGGTGTCAGTGAAGATACAATGGAAGTCTTGAATAGCTTGAAACAGATTCGTTTGCGCTTGCCGCGGGATGTTGAACAGGATACATTCCTCTTTGAGTTTAAAGGTTCTGGAACTATTAAGAGTGATAACTTCATAAAAGAAGGTCAGCTTGAAGTTATGACAGAGGGACTTGAAATCTTTACAATGATGGAAGGTTCTCGTCTGGATATAGAAATTCAGGTTGATCTTGGAAGAGGTTATGTTCCGGCAGAAGTAAATAGTGCATACATTGAGGTTGTGGGAACAATTCCAATGGATTGTATTTTTACACCTGTACCAAAGGTAAAATATTCCATTGAACCTTGCCGTGTAGGTCAGCGAAACGACTATGATAAATTAATTCTTGAGATTTGGACTGACGGATCTATTAAACCGGAAGATGCCTTGGCAGAAGCTGCAAAGATTGCAAAGGATTATTTCTCTATCTTTGTAAACTTCAATGAAGATGAATATTCTTCAGGCGAGGATTTGGATGAAGGCGATGAGATGATTCGTAAGCTTCTTAATACTCCTGTTGAGGAGTTGGAGTTGTCAGTACGCAGTTCCAATTGTCTTAAGAATGCTAACATTCACACTATTGGTGAATTAACTAAGAAAACTGAAGAAGACATTACAAAGACTCGTAACTTTGGAAAGAAGAGTCTTGAGGAAATCAAGACGAAGCTTGAAGAACACAATCTGACTTTGGGAATGACTGATTATAGTCATCTGAAAGATGTTAACTTCCGTAAAAATAAGGACGAGAACGAATGAACCACAGAAATGGATTTAATCCGCTTTCACGTACGACAGCCCACCGCCGTGCAATGTCACGTAATATGGTAACATCACTCTTTAGATATGAGCGTGTTACTACAACAAAAGCTAAGGCTCTTGAAGTACGCAAGGCAGCTGAGAAACTTATCACACGTGCAAAAGTTGATAGTGTTCATAATAGAAGAATCGCTGCTAAATTTATTGCAGATGAGAAAATTCTGAATAAATTGTTTACAGAAATTGGTCCTCGCATGAAGGATCGCAATGGTGGATATACTCGTGTATTGAAGCTTGGTTTCCGTCAGGGCGATGCTGCTGATGTAGTAATTTTGGAACTCATTGATTATAAACTGCCAGAACCTGAAGAAAAAGAGGCAAAAGCAGAGAAAAAAGTTTCAGCTCCAAAAGCTGAGGCCGCAAAGGAGTAAAATATGTCAAAGGCACATCGTGGAACAGGAATCCGTAAAGAGCCAAACCATGGTCGCGGAAAATGCGCTATTTGCGGTACTGAGCAGATCAAGATTCTGTATGAACAGGATGTTGATGGTAATAAAGTAAAGATTTGTAAATTCTGCAAAGCAGCTTTGAAAAACAAAGCTCGTGTAGAAGCTAGAGCTGCTAAGAAAGCTGCTCCTGCTTCAGAAGAAAAAGCAGAAGCTTAATTTATGCTTCGTTAGCCACCCTTATGATACAAGGGTGGCTCTATTTTTTTATATGGATTTTACATTGTAAAATCTGTACCTAAATATATTTCACGTGCAATTTCTGAATTAAGTATTTCTTGTCTGTTTCCCTGGATAACAATTTGTCCTGAGGAAATGATGATGGATCTATCTGTTATTTCAAGGGTATCCCGTACATTGTGATCTGTTATGAGGATACCGATTCCCTTTTTTGAAAGCAATTTAATGAGCTTCTTTATATCAGCGACAGCGATGGGGTCTATTCCTGCAAAAGGTTCATCGAGAAGCAGAAACTTTGGTTGAATTGCAAGAGAGCGTGCAATTTCTGTCCTACGTCTTTCACCGCCTGACAAAGTATATGCCTGTTGCTTTCTTATTTTTTGAATGGAAAATTCTTCTATAAGTTCTTCAAGCTGAGCTTTTTTTTCTTTATCAGTTAAGTCTTGTCTTGTTTCAAGAATTGACCATATATTTTCTTCAACTGTCAGTTTTCTAAATACAGAAGGTTCCTGTGGTAAGTATGAAATGCCCAATCTGGCTCTTTTATACATGGGCAACTTTGTAATCAATTCATCATCAAGGAATACATTGCCATCCGTTGGTTTGTAAAACCCGACAATCATGTAAAACGTTGTTGTCTTGCCGGAGCCATTTGGTCCAAGCAATCCTAAAACTTCTCCTGTTGTCATGGAAAAGTCGATTCCCTGAACAACTTTTTTATTACCAAATGACTTGTAAAGTGAACTTACCTGTAATTTATGCTCTTCCATATATACTCTTTCATTGTCTATTATCTGTTTTTTGTATCTTCGACAGAGCCTCGAACACGTCCGTCAAGAATGATGTCTTGTGTATCGAGGTTAAGCTCTATTTCCTGTGCTCTAAAAACATCTTTTCCTTTTGAAATTTGAGGATTACCACTTAAGAACAATGTCCTTGCGTCAGTTTTGTAAATAGCATGTGAACCTGTACAAATATTATCTTTCTGTTGCATTGCGACTGAAATTTGCATGATTATAGTCGATTTGTTCTGGTCATAATCCATTATTTCCGCATTTGCGATTGTTTCATTTTCCCTGTCAATTAAATGAACGGCATTCTGTAACGTAGCAACTTCTGTCTCTCTGTCATATAAAAGTTGTCCGCATGTAAAATCAATTTTATTTTTTACATTTGAACCGGAAACATTACCGGAAGCCTCTATGAAACGATAATTTTCTCCAGAAAGCTCTATTTCGTCAGCATAAATCTCCATTGAGCTAGTAATGATGCTTGCATTGCCCGTTAATTTTGCATAATCCTTGCTATCTGACGACTTTCCGGTCATCTGATCTGCCTTAAATATGATGTTCTCTGCAAAACATGAGAAATTAAAAATAAATAAGGCTGCAAGAATGGAAAAAAGTTTTTTCATAGTCATTCTACCTTGTCTTCCAGGTGAATAGTCCCTGTAACACCAGCCGTAAATTCAAATGAATTAGTTTCTCCGTCTGCAGAAAAGCAGGTTCCTTCAATTTCCATGCTCTTTTTAGAAAGCCGTACTATTTTTGATTTATCAGATACAAGTGATTTTTTCTCTGAATTCCATTTTAAAGCAGATGCCTGTATTTCCGATTTATTTTTAATATCGGTTATCTGAATGTCATCATAGAGCGTAAATAAATTTTTATACGTTTGCATTCCTAAAAGCCTGCAAGAACCTGTAAGTTCTCTTTCATTCCTGTCATTCCAGAAATCAAAATAAGCTTGCTTTGCATAAGATGTATTAGACGTATACTGCTCTATTTTTTCTGCAGAAACAGAAACAGTTATCTTATTGTTCTCATAGCGGTTAAAGATGGCTGTTTGAAACAAAAGTTCAGGACTGTTATTATGAATTTCTTTTTTAGTAACCTCATAGTTTAAAGAGCATGATGCAAGCATTGAAAAACTTAGTAAGAAACATAGAGTTTTACATATAAGCCAGATTTTAATCATGAATTCTACCAGAAACCTTAACAGAAACTAAAACAAATGCTCCGCATGATATGCAATTGATGCCTGAATGAAAGAATCAAAAAGAGGGTGAGGCTTTGTTGGTCTGCTTAAAAATTCAGGATGATATTGAACTCCTATGCCCCATGGATGCTCTCTCCATTCAAAAGCCTCAACCTGATTGTCATCAGCTGCAAGTGCGGATGTAATAAGACCATGCGAAGTCATGTCCTTTGTATATCTGCGGTCAAATGTATATTTTGACCGGTGGCGTTCAATTGCAGAAGTTGAATTATATATGGAATATAATTTTGTTTTTTCCATAATCGTAACTTCACTTGCTCCAAGTTTCATTACACCAGCGGATGGTGCTGACTGTTCCTCCGGTAAACTGATAACAGGATGCTTTGAATTCTGCATGAACTCTGTTGTATCTGCGTCTTCCCAATTGCACAGATATCGGGCAGTATCTATAGCCATGAGCTGCATTCCTAAGTCAATGCCTAAAAATGGAATTTTGTGCTCACGCGCATATTTTACCGTAGAAAGAAGTCCTAGAAACCCTCTTTGTCCATAATTGCCAGGAATTACAATTCCGTCAAGGTTTTTGAAGCATTCATTAAAATCTTTTGTATCTTCAAGTGTTTCTGCATCAATCTTTTTTATTGTAACTGCGGCATTATTACCAGTAACTGCAGCATGGAACAGAGATTCCTGCACTGATTTATAACAGTTGTCTAGATAATCCTTTTTACCAACCATTCCAATGCAGACACTTTTTGAAGGATTGTTTAGCTTGTCAATAAAATTTGTCCATTGACGGATGTCCGCCGTACGATTTCCTAAAGAAAGCTTTTCGTTAATTTTTTTGTCCAGCTGCTGTTCATGGAAAATAATAGGAAGTTCATAAATAGATTTCTTTACATCAGGAGAAATGAATACAGCTCCTTCGGAAACATTGCAAAACATGGCAATCTTCTTTTTCATTGACTCTTCAACAGGTGCTTCACAACGGCAAAGCAAAATGTCAGGTTGAACTCCAACCTCCTGTAGTTGCTTCACAGAATGCTGTGTTGGTTTAGACTTAAGCTCTCCACCAGTAATTACGGGAATAAGAGTCAAGTGTACGCTGATTGCATTATTTTTACCGACTTCTCGGATTAACTGTCGGATTGCTTCCAGATACGGAACTGCCTCAATATCGCCTACGGTACCACCGATTTCAACAATGACAACATCGGCCTTTGTTGTATCTCCTAAATGCCGTATGCATCTTTTTATTTCATCTGTAATGTGCGGAATAACTTGTACTGTTCTTCCGTTGTATCTTCCTGCACGTTCGTTTCTTATGACGTTTTCGTATACCTTTCCAATGGAAATGCAGTTTTCGTTAGAGAGTTTTATGCTGGTAAACCTGCTGAAATTTCCCAAGTCAAGATCTGTTTCTGCACCATCTTCGGTAACATAAACTTCACCATGCTGGTACGGACTGATATTTCCGGCATCCACATTTATGTATGGATCGCATTTTAACATTGCAATCTTAAGTCCGCTGCATTCAAGAAGGCTTCCGATAGTGCTTGCTGCAACACCTTTTCCTAAACTGGAGCAAACTCCGCTGGTAACAAGGATATATTTACTCATAACGGTCTATTTTCCCATTATAATAGATTTTGGTCAATAACAAGAACAATGTTAAGGCTGTAAGATTTCAATGATTTCTGGTTTTGAAAACTCAGGAATCTTTCTGTTGATGAATAGAACCAGTGCTGATGATAGTGTAAGCAAAAGTAGAACGCCTGCTGCTCTTGCTCCGTCTCCTGCTGAAAAGCCCATCATTGAAACAAGTGGTACGGCTACAAAATAGCCTGCTACTGCACACAAAAATGGCACTACTAGAGAAAGTAAGCCTTCCAGCGCCTGTTTGCTTTTAGGCGAGGAAATGGCTACGATACTGCCTGTTCGGACTGAAAAATTATGAGGATTTTTTGCCGTAAAAGGAGAACCTTGTTTGGAACATCCGCTGGCACACTTTGCGCATTCATTGCTTATTACTGGCAGGACTGATACCGAATTATCGTCTTGCACCGAAACTATCATTACTCTTCTATACATACTTAATCATGGAAGGGAATTTCCTTCATTCGCTTTTCACACTCATCTGCACCTGTTTCGTTACCAAGCTCCTCATAACAATCCCTCAGATTGTATAGGGCGTCATAATAGTATGGATTGCGAGCCACTGCCTGTTCAAAAGCCTCACAAGCTGTTTCAAAGTCCGACTGATTAAAATATAAGACTCCGAGCGTGTTCCATACCCTGTAGTTATCAGGATTTATTGAAAGTGCTTCAGATGCATATCTGAAAGCCTCTGGAAAATTTTCAATTGTATAATATATTGTTGTAAGGGATTCCAAAAGAGACTCGTCTTCAGGTTTTATTAAATATGCCTTTTGAAGGGCTGCCGTTGCGGCTTCCAAATCACCTGCATCCCTGTAAGTTATGCCAAGATTATACCACAGAAGATAATTGTCCTTTTCCATTGTAATGGCTCTCTTGAAACAGGCAATTGCTTCTTCGTATTCTCCGTGAGAGGCTAATTCTATTGCTTGGTTATTTAAAATTTCACAATTCTCAAACACTGACTTACCCCTTTATAAGTATAGCAAGAATTATGAAAGTAAACAATGTTGATACTGCAAAATATTCTTTTTTTTAACCAAATGCGATAGTTATGGGAACGTCTGAAAGCTTCATTTGTCAGAAGTTCCCATATAAAACTGTGTATGGGCTGTTATTTTTCAACGCCAGAAACAACAACACCTTCTATAAAGAATTTCTGTGCAATTACAAAAATTGTAAATGGCAGAATGCAGGCTATCATGCTGACTGCTTGAACTAGATGGGTTTCTGTAGAATACATGTTGCTGAATGAAGACAAGCCAATGCTTATAGGATACTTTTCTGGATGCCCTGCAAGGTATAAAAGAGGATTAAAGAAGTCGTTCCATGCCCAGAAGAAATGGAACAGTCCTACTGAAATGACGGCAGGAATGCACTGGGGAAGTATTATTTTGTATAATGTTGTAATAGGTCCACATCCATCAATTCTTGCTGCTTCGTCCATTTCTTTTGGAATGCCAAGCATGAATTGCCTTAGCAGGAATACGTTATATGCGTTGGCAAAAAAATGCGGTACTACAAGTGGCAGCCATGTTCCCACCCATCCAAGCTTATAAAAAATCGTATATACTGGAATGAGGGTTACAGCACTTGGCAGGACTATCGTCGCAATGAGAACCATGAAGAATTTGTTTTTACCAGGAAAACTGAATCGTGAAAAGCCGTATGCGACAAAAGTAGAAGAAAGCAAGGTTCCTAATGTTGTAATTACTGCGTAGAACAGTGTGTTCTTAAAAAGTCTCATGAAATTTATTGCGTTCCAGCCTTTTACATAGTTTTGAAACTGCAAATCAGTCTGCCAGTCATTTTCCAAAGTGCGCCACTTGCCCTTCCATACTATTTCTCCTGAAGTAATATTCTCAGGATCTATGAAAACAGATTCCTCTCTTCCTTTTTTTACAATGGCCAGTGATTTCTTTTCACCGTTTATGGGAACAATAAACATCTCACAATCTTTGCCATTGTAGTTGAATTTTTTAGGAGATTGAGGAATTGGTGAAAGGTTTAGCGATGAAAGCTGTTCTTTGCTTTTGAGCGAGCCTGATATACCGTAAAGCATCGGCATCAGGAATATCGTAAGAATGAAAAGTAGAGTTACCAGGACAACAACTCGTGTCACATCATTTGCATTTTTCATTGTCATTTTGAAATCCTCCTGACCTTATTTTTTTTCACCTGCGTAAAACACCCATTTTCCTGATGTTCCAAACAAAACCAGGGTAAAAATCATTCCTATAAAGAATATTACCCAGGCAATTACTGCACCGAATCCCATGCTGAAGTAAGAGAATGCCTGTCTGTAGAAGTACACCATTGGAAAATTCGTTGTTCCGTTAGGAAATCCGTCTCCATTGTTCATTACCATAGGAATTAAGAAGAATTGCATCAAGTTAATGACGCTTATAAGAATGTTATAAAAAATAACAGGTGTAAGCATTGGTATTGTAACAGAAATCATCCTTTGCCATGAATTAGCACCATCAATTGTCGCTGCTTCATATAATTCCTGAGGAACCCCTTGCAATCCTGCAAGAAGAATCAGTATTGTGTTTCCGCATCCCCATAATCCTATCATTGTGTATGAGAAATAAATCCATTTTGAACTGGAAAGCCATCTTACCCCCGGCAGACCAGATTGATTCAAAAGAATGTTGAACCATCCTGTCTGTTCATTCATTATGCCTTTCCATATTAGAACTGTTGCCACGAAAGGAACCATGCTTGGAAGATAGAATAATGCCCTGAAAAGCTTTTTTCCCAGCAAGTGCTGATTGTTTAAAAGAAAGGCTATGAAAAGAGAAAAACAGAATGAAATGGGCAGTGAAATCAAACTGTATTCAAGAATATGTGCTATGGATTTCATTACAATCGGATCTTCCAAAAATGCCCTTTTCCAGTTTGACAATCCGATAAATTTTGTAGCCTCTGGCTGTATCAAATTATAATCTAAAAACGAAAATATAAAAGACGATACCATAGGGCCAAAATAGAACAGTAAAAAGCCAACAAGCCATGGGGCTATAAATATAAGTCCCCATTTCTTTTCCCAACGCTGAATTCCAAGAACTGCATTATTCCTTTTCATATTTTTTAGGGTGATGCATTCAGGAGGAAAATGCACCACCCGTGCCTCCTTATAAAAAAATTATTTGGTTGCTGCTGCAAAAATTGCATCCAGATTTTTCTTTAATTTTTCTGCTTCGGCATCAACGTTAAGACCGTCATTGTTTGTCAGGTTTTTCCAGAATTCTGTATAGCATGTAGATGCTTCCTGGAAACTTGGCATCCATGATTCATGGTTCGGGTTGTCAGCATATTTAATGCTGTCCTTTATTACCTTTGTGTTTACTGTTACGTGTGGATATCTTTCCTTAAAGAATGTGTCAAGGAATGTGTCCTGCTTTGATGTAATTGCAGGCATTCCACCGTAGATTTTCAGCAGGTCATCAGAAGCGGTTGTTACAAGATATGTAAGAACTTCAAATGCCTCGTCTGGATGCTTTGAATCCTTTGGAATTTCAAATGTGTCAGCATGCATTTTTGCTGTTGTCTTTCCGTTGTAAGAAGGCATAGGATATACATCCCACTGATAGTCCATTTTTGCGTATCCCGAATACCATAGGTGGCACTGGAACATTGCGATTTTGCCAGATTCTCCCCAGCTTCCATTTGAAAGAATGTCTGAGTCACCGTAAGGGGCTGTTGGAATGAAATGATCTTTCCACATTCCGTTATATGTCCATTTCCATGCATCAAGCCATGCTGCTGGAATTTGTGCCTTATTACCTTCTCCTACAAAAGTACCTGGTTCGTAAAGCGTTCCGTATCCCCTTGCATCTCCCCATACAATGCCAAATCCCCACTGAACAATGTTTTCTGCATCGAAATCCGGATCGGTAGCGTCATTTCCATTTGCATCAACAGTAAGCTTCATGCCTATTCTCCGTATGCAGTCATAGTCCCATGTCCATTCCTTGCCGTTTTCATCAATATATTTGTCACCATAATTTTTAGGAGGGAGTGGAATGCCGGCTTCTTCAAAAATCTCTTTGTTTGCATAGAGGTAAGACGGATAAATTCCAAATGGAAGACCTATAAGTCCGTCTTCTTTATCGCGGTAAAATTCAACCATTGAAGGATCAAATTTTGTCAAGTCAAAGTTTGTCTTTTTTACAAGTGGATCAAGATCAAGCCATGCCCCTTTAAAACTATCGCGTCCTCGGATTCCTACAGGACCGCATATATCAGGAGCGTTACCACCAGAAATCTGTGTTGCAAGAGTCTGGAATGCTTGATCATTGTCTACAATTTCAAGAACAAGCTCAATCTTGTCCTGCGAAGCATTGAATTTGTCAACCACAGCCTTTTGTGGTGCAAAAGTCGGTTCGTCAGAACCTGCTCCAAGACCAACAAACCATCTGACTTTTACTCTGTCCTGTTTTTTAGATCCACAACTGGAAAGTGAAATGATAGCTCCCAGTGCCATAGTCACTCCCAGTGCCATAGAGAGAATAGACCTTCGCCTAAAAGAAAAGATTTTCTTCATACATAACTCCGTGAATTGTTGTTTGCGTAAACAATTTTGTTTTTATGTTTACGTAAACATTATAGACGTGTCTCTGTTTTACTGTCAAGTTTTTTCTTGACAAACATATAAAAGGCATATTACCATAAGTTTATGTTTACGCAAACAAATATTTAAAGGTGGAGATATAAATGATACTGAAACGTGTATATGAAACTTCAAAAGATTCCAAGAACAGAATTGCAGAAATAGAAGAAAATTTGTATATGGCAAAAAAGGGGGCAAACCTTTCATGTACTATAGACATTGATGCAAAAAAAACATTTCAAACTTTCAAGGGATTTGGATGTGCTGTTACTGAAAGTTCTGGTTTTGTTCTTTCTTTCCTTTCTGAAGATGCACAGCAGAAAATAATGGCAGATTGTTTCAGTTCAAAAGGAAATGGATATGTTTTTGCAAGAACTCACATGAATTCCTGTGATTTTTCGCTTGATAACTGGGCCTGTGTTCAGGATAAGGATGAAACGCTTGAAAGCTTTTCTTTTAAACGCACTGACTTATACATGACCCCAGCTTTAAGACATGCTGTATGGCAAAACAAAAAGCTTTCTGTCATTGTAACTCCATGGTCACCGCCTGCATGGATGAAAACAAATAATGACATGAATAACGGTGGAAAACTAAAACGTGAATACTTTCAGCTGTGGGCTGATTATTTTGTTAAATTTTTAAAAGGACTTGAATTAAGAGGAATAAGTGCTGGGTATGTGTCTGTTCAGAATGAAGGCGAAGCCGTTCAGACTTGGGATTCCTGCCTGTGGACAGGGGCTGAGGAGGCAGATTTTGCCGTAAACTACTTGAAACCGGCACTGGTAAAAAATGGATTGGGCAACATAAAAATACTTGTATGGGATCACAATAGGGATAACATGGTATCCTGCATGAAGGAGTGCTTTTCTGTGTCGGGGGCAGAAGATGTAATCGACGGCATTGCATACCATTGGTATTCCGGCGATCAGTATGACAATGTTGCAGAATGTGCCGCTGCTCATCCGGAAAAGGATCTTTTCTTTACAGAAGGATGCATAGAAGGCGGTGCTAGGCCTGGAAAATGGTTCTGCGGAGAACGATATGGACACAACATCATTAATGACCTTAATGCTGGATGTACTGCATGGATTGACTGGAACATGGTCCTGGACATAGACGGAGGCCCGAATCACGTTGGCAATTTCTGTGATGCACCCATTTTAGTGAATACGGAAACAAAAGAAATCCTGTATCAGAATACATATTACTACATTGGACAGTTTTCTCGCTTTATCAAGCCTGGATCAAAGAGAATCGAATGTGTCATGTTCCCGTTCATGGTTCCGGCTTCATGTGACGGAAAGATGGGTAACATGATGGAAAGTACCGCGTTCATGACACCTGAAGGAAAAATGATTTTCGTAGTGATGAACAGAACCGAAGACAATATGGTTTTTGAGCTGAATTACATGCGTGATAATGTGCAAGACAAAAAAAACTTAAAGCAGTATACTTCAAAGGTATCTGATGAAAATAAGTCAAGATGCTTTACTTGTCCGCCACGGGCAATTCAGACATATATTTTTGAAGCCGACTAAACACTAAGGAGTTAGAGATGGTAACGCAAAAAGATGTAGCAGACCTTGCAGGAGTTTCTTTCATAACAGTTTCGCGCGTTGTAAACGGAGAAGCAAATGTAAAGGAAGAAACGAAGAAAAAAGTCCTTGCTGCCATTGACAAGCTTGGATATGCACCGAATTTTGCAGGACAAGTATTGAATTCCGGCAAGTGCAACACCATAGCCATCTTGACTCCCATTCCGTTCATAAAATCTTCAAGGATGTTTTACCTTATGCAGGTTCTTGCAGGCATAGAAGAAATGTGTCGTAAGAACAGCATAGACATGATTTTGGGAACTGTTCCTGAAGTTATGGAAAATACCTCCTATGATTACTTGCGCCCATTCAAGCAGAAAAAGGTCGACGGCATAATCTACATAGGGTTAAAGAAGATTCCGAAAGAAATGCTTGAGGAACTTAAAAAACGTGACCGTCCTTGTGTTGTCATAGGAGACCGCCCCCGCAGTTCCTTTTTGTCATGGGTTGATACTGATAATTTTAATGCTGCGTACAATACCGTACAAAAGATTCTTGAGTTCGGTCACCGCACAGTGGCATTCATAGGTCTTGAAGAAGGCATTTATAACGAAAACATTTCAGAGCGCGAAAAGGGCTTCATAAAATCATTGCAGGATTCTGGAGTTGCTTACTCACCGGAAGATTATATTTTGCGCACTGACTATGATGCAAGCTATTTGCAGGACAGAATAGCAGATGCTGTAAAAAAATGGAAGAAGAAACCTACTGCCGTGTTCTGCAGCATGGATGTTCTTGTTCCAGAAGTTGTTGCAGGTTTTGTTAAGGCCGGTTTTTCTGTACCTGAAGATGTAAGCATTGTTGGTTTTGACGGCTTTATAAACGATACGAACTACAACATAAAAGTCGCCACTAACATACAGCCTTTGAAAGAAATGGGAAAGACGGCAGCGGAAATACTTTTTAATCACATAAACGGAAATGTTTCAAAAAAGCAGACGGCTGTCTTTCAGGTGGAATTTGAAGTTAATGACAGTCTCCGTCATGTCTAAACAAGGGCGTGTCGCTGCCAGCGTTTGCTTTTCCATCTGAAAAACATAACGATTCCCCTTGTTGTTTCGTCTGTACCGATTCCAAGCCAAAATCCGACCAGTCCGAGTCCGAATTTTAGACCAAGAATGTAGCTTCCAAGAACCATTATGCCCCAGTTGGAACATATTCCGTACAGGACAGGAAATCGTATGTCGCCAGCTCCTTTGAGAGCTCCTATATAGACAAGATTGAGTGAACGCCCGAATTCTATGTATATTGAGAAAAGCATGAGCGTACACACAAGAGTTTTTATTTCTTCTATGTCTGTAAAAAGTCCTATCAGAGGGTTTTTGAAAATGTTTTCAAAAATAATCAATATCATTGAGCATGAAGTTGCGGCCAGTTGATACTTGAAGATGTTCCTGTATGCAATGTCACTTTGATGAGCCCCAACGTAATATCCTGCCTTTATTTGTGTTGCCTGTCCTATTGCAATTGCAATGGCATATACAAAACGTACTATTGTCTGCGTGTAAACCTGTGCGGACATTGCATACGTGCCTAAAGTTGAAATCATGGCCATGATCACAATCTGACTGGTGTTGTAAGAAAGGCTTTCGCCTGCTGTCGGAATGCCCACTGAAAGTATGAGTCTGAAGCTTTCTGACGGAACTTTGCGAATGCCCTTTAACGAAAATGCAATGTCGTCTTTTTGCCTTATAAAGTACGCGCACAAAATGCAAGAGACGATCATTGATATGCCCGAAGCCCATGCAACGCCAACAACTCCCAATACCGGCAGTCCGAACCATCCGTAAAGAGACAGTGCATTGCCCACCACGTTTATTAGGTTTGCAACTACAGAGACAATCATTACTTTACCGGAATAGCCGTAGCTTCTGAGGATTGCACTCTGAAGAAGGTTGAACGCATTAAAGAAACAGCATATTCCACCGTATATAATAAAATACTGGGTTGCAAATTTCCTTACGTTGGCATCAAGGTTGTAGCAGCTTAAAAGAAGCGGAGTTCCTGCAATTACAAGCAAAGTAAGAAAAAGTGAGACGAAAAATACCATAATGGTACTTGCCTGTGCAATATGATTCAAGTCATCCTTAGTCTTTTGGGCACCAAGGTATTGGGCAAGAACTATTGAACACCCTGTTCCTATTACTGAAAATATAAGGTTCAAAAAGAATATGTATTGGGCTATGAGCCCTACGGCTGCAACTGCTTCATTGCTGTAGTAGCTGAGCATGACTGTATCTGCTGACGATACGAGCAGTCGGAAAAGCTGCTCCAGCGCAATTGGCAGCGTCAGCGAAATCATTGATAGTGAACCGCGGTTTATTTTATTCTGCATTTTATTTTGCAACTGATGAAGGAATCATTGACGTAAACAGTTTTGTGATTTTTTCTGTGCCTTCGTTATCTGTTCCGAATACATTGCCAAAGGCTTTGCAGCTGTCATTTATAAACTGAATGCCTTTTTTTCTTGCATTTTCTATGCATCCGCTTTGTTCCAGAATGGCTATTGCGCCTTCTACAGAAGGACTGTCTATGCCTGTCTTTTTTGCTTGTTCAAAATGATGCGCAAGTTCTTTGAACTCCTTGGAGCTTGTTCCATATTTGTGTGCAAACAGGATTACAGGCAGAGATTTTTTATTTTCAACAATATCATCACCACGTTTTTTGCCAGGATTTCCAGAAGTCAAGTTTATTACATCATCAATAATCTGGAATCCTGCACCAATTTCGCTGGCAATAAGCCCACACCTGTCGCATGTTTCCCTGTTTGCGCCAGCTGTCGAAGCTCCTATCTTTGCCGCAAGCGATGCCAGTGTCCCTGTCTTGTTTTTAACCATTGCAATGTACTGCTCTTCTGTAGGGCAAAAATCCGTGTTTCTGTGCCATGTAATGTCCATTGCCTGCCCAAGGTGAAGGCGACGAAGTTCCCTTGCATATATTCTGTAAAGGTTCAGCTTTGTGTCAGTGTCGGCATCAAGAGTGTCTATGCAGGAAGAAGCCTCAAAGTAAAGCCATGCACCTGCATTTATGGCTGTGTCCATGCCGTAAGTAATGTATGCTGCAGGCTGATTTCTTCTTGTCTCGGAAGAATCTTCTATGTCGTCATGAATAAGGCTTGCCGTGTGGACAAATTCTACGAGAGGAGTAAGGTGATATGCAAAGTCCAAGACCTTTTTGTCTAAGCTTTTGTTTTTAGAATTCAAGAAGGATTCCGTACACAGCACAAGAAAAAGAGGTCTCCACCTTTTGCCACCCAAATCTATGAGTGAACGTGTTGGCTGAACAAGAGGCTTAAAAGTGTCTGCATTTATGCAGTCTGGAAGAATGCCGAAGGAATCTGAGCTCCATTGGGCATTGGCAGACTTCGGCAAGGCATTGTCTATTACCTGTTCTATTTTTTCAAGATAGGGAGTAAAAATATTGTTCATTTAAGCAGATTTTACAAGCTTGTTGATTTCGCCTGCCATGTCTTCCAGTGCAACCTGCTTCTGTACTGCCCCCAACTCGTATGCAACTTTAGGCATTCCGTAGACAATGGCAGATTTTTCATCCTGACCAAGTGTCCATGCACCCTGTTTTCTCATTTCAGCAAGTTGAACGGCTCCATCGCGACCCATTCCTGTCATGATTACTCCCAAAGCCCTGTTCTGATATATCTTTGCGACAGATTCAAAAAGAACATCTGCTGACGGTCTATGACCGTTGCGGGGATCTTCCTTTGACAGATGAATGACATTGCACAGTGTTGATTTTTCAACGACAATGTGAAAGTCTCCTGGAGCAATATATATCTGACCTGGGTGGATCAAATCACCTTCTTCGGCTTCCTTTACTTCAAGCGGACAAATTCTGTTCAGGCTTGCTGCAAATTCTTTTGTAAAGCCTGCTGGCATGTGTTGTACGACAAGAATTGGTTTTGGAAATTTAGGATCTATCTTTGCAAACACTTCTCGAAGGGCATTTGGACCTCCTGTAGAAATGCCTATTGCAACAATATCAATTGTACCAGGCTTGCGTAAAGGTTCTATGACAGCCGGTTCTTTTTTTGCTAGTGAAAATGAAGGTGGCGGAGAAAAAATCGGCTTTGGAGAAACCTGTGCAGAAGAAGATGCTAAAGACTCTGGCTTTCCAGTATTCAAAATGCCAGACTTAGTTTTTTCCTGCTTTACTTGCTGCATGTAGAAATCTATCGGCGGAATATCTTTGCCTTTCCTTAAGGCATAGCGTCTGCCGTAAGATGCAACAGCTTCTATAATGTTTGCACTTACTGCTGATATGTTACTTGAAGTTGAGCCAGATGGTTTTGTAATAAAGTCACTTGCACCAAGTTCAAGACACTGCATTGTAACAGCAGCACCCTTAGTTGCTACGGAAGAAAGAATGATTACAGGAATGTCTATGCCCTGTTTTTTGCGTTCTTCAAGGAATTGGACACCAGTCATTTCTGGCATCTCAATATCAAGAACAATGATATCCGGCTTTAATGATGGAATTTTCTGAAGGCAGAACCTGCCGTTCATTGCAGTACCTGCAACTTTGAGACCTTCTGTTCCGTCTATGATACGTGAAATTAAATTGCGCATTAACGCAGAATCATCGCAAACGAGAACCTGTATGTCATCCATTTTTATCCCCTCTATGCTTTACCGAACTAGTAAGCTGTCAATTTATTAGTTGTCATCCTTTTCGTAAATGCATGCCCAGTCGGTCTTAAGGAATTTGAACTTGGTGTCCATTCCAAACAAACTTTCTGAGTGTCCGATGAAAAGATATGAATTCCTTGCCATGGAAGCCCAGAATTTGTCTATTGTATTTTTCTGGGCTGCTTCGTCAAAGTAAATCAGCACGTTTCGGCAGAATACAATATCAAGATCACGCACTCCGCTGTCATAAGCAAGATTGTGATAGTCAAAGCGGATTTTAGACATGAGCTCTGGCTTTACCTGATATCCGTCTGTAGATTTTGTAAAGAATCGTTCCAAATAGTTTTCTGGAATGCCTGTTATTTTATTATTGTGGTAAAAGCCCTGCTTGCCTACGAGCAGTGATTTTAACGAAATGTCAGATGCTTTTATTTCAAATGTATACGGAGCAGGCAGTTTGTCCATTAAAAGCATTGCGATTGTGTAAGGCTCTTCACCTGTAGAGCATCCTGCACTCCATATTTTTATTTTTGTATCACCCTTTTTCTTTTTGTTTTCAATAATATGAGGAACTACATAATTTATGAGGGTGTCAAAGTGAGGCTGATTGCGGAAGAATCTGGTAAGATTTGTAGTAATGCTGTCCAAAAAGAACTTCATTTCTTCCTGATTCGAGGTAACTAGCTTATAGTATTCATCGACATCTGTAATTTGCTTTTCCCGAAGACGCTCTTTAAGACGGCTATCCAGAATAGATCTGTTCGTGTCGGAAAAAGTGATGCCACTCGCTTTGTAAATTAAATCTTTATACTCGATAAACTGTGAGTCTGTAAGCAAATCCGCCATAGTTAATAATTATATATGCTAAATTTAAAATTGTAAACCTAATATTTAGATTTACACCCGGCATTTTATATAAACAGATGACATTTGCACACTGTTTATAACTGTAAACTGCGCTAGTTTAATACACCCATAGGATTAATACTGCGGCCATTTTTATATACAGTAAAGTGCAGGTGTGGACCTGTACTCATTCCTGTGCTTCCGACTCTTCCGATTCTTGTTGACGTAGTTACGGAAATGCCCTGCTTTACGTCTACAGAGCTCATGTGTCCGTAAAGTGTTTTGTATCCTGTCTTTCCGTGCTTTATTATTACATAGTTACCGTAAGTGTTGTTGTAGCCGACTTCTATGACCGAACCTGAAAGGGCTGCGTAAATAGGAGTTCCCTGTGAACAGGCCATGTCAAGCCCTCCGTGGAATGTTCTTCTGGAGGCATCAAACGGACTTGTTCTCCATCCGTAACGAGAAGAAATGTAATACCATGAGTGCAGCGGATTGTGGAACAGGTCGCCATTGATTTCCTGCACTGTCGCCCAGTCAAGTTTTGCATCCGGTACAAATATTGTGCGGCCGGAAGCAATGGCTTCGTCCTGCAGAATGTTGTTTGCAAGAGCACATTTTTGTGCGTCTACCTTATATTTTTCTGCAATGCCGGTGATTGTCTCGCTGGACTCCTTTATTGTGTACAGGATTCCTGGCATTGAAGGAATTTTCAGATACTGACCAGGCTGAATGAGGCGAGACTCCTTGATATTGTTGATGCTGATGATTGTATCCTGCGTAACGTTAAAGTTTTCTGCAATCTTGCTAATCATGTCTCCGTCTTTTATGCAGTAAGACAGATACCACAGAGGCTTATCCTCAGTGTCATCGGGGATGATTTCCTCAGACTGCTGTATGGACATGGTTTCCCCTGTTTCAAGGTTTGCAGACATAAGCTCTGGAAGACCTGGGGTTTCAAGACCTCCCTGTCCCTTTGTATTATTATAATGAATTACTCCTAGTGTCGTTGCAACGACAAAGCCTGCCGCACACACTACGAATAGTGAAAAGAAAAGCCCTACTTTAAGATATTCTTTCATTCTGTTTTTTCGTGTGTAACATGATTCTGCAAAAAAAGCTATTTCATCCATTTTATAATACCCTCTTTTATTTTTTATTCAATCCGATTAAATAAGTTTCAAATGATGTTGTCCGGCATGCTTCCGGTTTAAAGCCTTTTGCAGTTGTAAAAATAGTCCGCATCTTCTGCAAATCTTTCTGCTGGTCGCCGTTCTGAAATATTTTAACACAAAAGTTGCCGCCTGTCTTTAGCATTTTTTCGGCATACCATATTGCCATTTGTACTAATGCATGGGAACGTGCTGTGTCAACAGTCCTGTTGCCTGTTGTAAGAGGGGCAGCGTCGCATACTACCAAATCATAAGGACCTTCGTTTGTTATGCTTGTACGAATTTCCTCACTTAAAAGGTCTCCCTGAAAAAAGACCAGATTTTCACCTTTTACAGATTTTGAAAGCGGATTCAAGTCTACGGAAACAACTTTTCCTGTGCCTTCAAGATTGCGGATGAGCCATGTAGTCCAGCTTCCGGGGGCGGAACCAAGATCGAGAACTGTATAGTTTTTTTTAAGCATTCCGAATTTCTGATCAATTTCCTGCAGCTTGTAAACACTTCGAGCAGGGTAGCCTTCCTTAAATGCTTTTTGAGACCAGAAATCGGGCTTTGCATAGCTGTTCGTCTTTGACGGCATACTTTATTTGTCGGTTACTTTATCTTTGCAGTTTCGATTTTTTTTATAAAAAAATCAAGATTTGAGCCAATAAATGCAACGCAGTACCCTGTAATCATGAGGGCAAAGATTCCGTAAGAAAGGACGGCCATCATTTCGGTAACAGGAATTGCAAAAATGCCCAGTGCCACAACGCAGAGCAGCATGAAAAGTCCTGCAATTATCCATTGCCTGAATGAAACTTTGTGCTCGTGCAGGTTGTATGACGGGTCAATGTCCTTCATGACGTTTGTAATCGTAGTGCTTTCTATTGGAACAGGAATTTTAAGCGGCTTTTTCAGTAGTTTTTCAACTTTCAGCAGGCTTCTTACCTCTGTCCTGCATTTGGGACATGTCAGAAGGTGTAGTGTAAGCGCAGGTGAAAGCCGTTCGCCTTTGTCCAGAGATAGATACTGATCCATGTAAAAATCACAATTTTGCTTCATGTTGACCTCCTGTCATGATTCCGTGAAGTCTTTTAGTTTTTGACGCAAGATTTTCTTTGCCCTGAAAATATGCGACTTTATGGTATTGATGGGGATGTCTGTAATGGCGGCTATTTCGTCATAAGCCATGTCGTGAAAAAAATAAAGATTCAGGCAGCTGTAATAGTGCTCGGGCAGGTTTTCCATTGCCTGCTTTACGGCTTGTGCCGTAATTTTACGCATTTGCTGCTCTTCTGGAGAAAGATACATGCTTTCTATCTGTCCTTCATCCGAAATGTCTTCATTTTCGTGCGTTCTCTTTCTGGTGTTGATTGCCGTTGTGTATGCTATGCGTGTAAGCCATGTGGAAAATTTGCTTTCATGGCGGAACGTAGACAAGTTGTTGTACACTTTGATGAATACATCCTGTATAAAGTCGTCAACATCAGCCTTGTTGTGAAAAAAGCTGTAGCCCATGATTTCTACACGCCTCTGATGCATCGTCATAAGCTCCGCAAATGCTTCTTTTTTGCCTTCTAATGTTTTTTGTACAAGATAATTGTCTTTTTTTTGAGAAATAAAGTCTTCGATGCTTCGGGCAATGGTCTGCACCGGCTTACTTTTCATGTTTTAGTCTTTGTTTATGAATGAAAACACTGTAAGTGCGATTCCTGTGGCAAGAGGCAGCAGTCCGCTCATCAATGCCCAAGTCAGACCTGATAAAAGTGCAAATAGTACTGTAAGTACAAGCCCTGTTCCTATAAGGCACAGCCCTGCAAGAAGTGAGAATGCCTTTAGATTAAACTTTTTTGGGGTGTAAAGCCCCTTGAGTATGAGCATCTTTGTTTCGTGATGGTGCCATAGCAGTGCAAAAAATATAAGTACTGTAGTAAATATGATTCCTGTCAGCGGAATAAGCGAAATGATTACTTGTGCCGCTGGTGTAAGAGTTGATGATGTCATTATAACCTCTGCATTATTTGACAGGCAGCATTTAAAAAAGTTTCACTGAAAGGCATTTATTCAAAGAAAATATATTCCTTAAAGAATATGTTTTGAATTTTGCCTAGAATCAGCTGGTCGTTCAGAAGCTCCTTGATCTCTTCTTTTACTGTGTCTTCGCCTTTTTCCAGCAGTTCGCGCTTGGTGTTCTGCCCGAAATAGTTGATTATTATGGCTTTTTCCTGCTGCGATTTCTGTGAAAGTTCTTCAAGAAGTATTGTGTTTCCTGCATCGTATGAAAACCACGGGCTTACAATTACAAGTGTTCCGGTGTGTTCGTCATCGGGACTCTTCGTGATTGTCCTTATCTGACCGAGTTCGTTGAATGCATTGACGCGGCTGTTCGTTTTTATGCTTGTCTGTATGACCTGCTTTGGAGAAGGATCTGCCTTGCGGTACTGATGGCCTAATGATGTTTTTTTGACAGCAAAGGCATAAAGTGTTCCTGCTGCAATAAAGACGATAATGGCTATGAGTATTACTGTAAGTATCTGTTCTGCTGATACAGGTTTGTGAGTTTTTACAAAAATTGATTTTGGATTATATCGTGAACTATACATCTGTTTTCTACTGTATCAGATATTTTATCAGCATTGCAAGAGTTCTTGTCGTGGCATTACCGTTACTGTCGATTTTGCCAGGAATGCGGGCTTCAAGCATTATGCAGTCTTCCAGCCATTCTTCTTTAATAATGGTGCCATTTTTACGGGCAAGCTCTACAAGACTGTTTTGCTCCATGGGGATTTTAAAATTGCCCAAAGTCCCCAAAAGCTGTTCCGTAATGTGTGCAAGCAAGTTTTCAAAGCCTTCATGCGTTCTTGCGCTTACTTTTATTGCATCGGGGAATGCTGCGTTCAGCTGTGAAATTGCAATTTCGTTGCCTGCAATCATGTCGCACTTGTTTAGCACTACAATGCGCGGAATTTTGTCCGCATTGATTTCTTCAAGTACGGAAAGAACCTGAGCGTACTGTTCTTTGTAATTGGGATCGCTTGCATCCACCGTGATTAGCAGCAGGTCTGCAAAAGAAGTTTCTTCAAGTGTAGATTTGAATGCATCAATTAATGTATGCGGCAGGTTTGAAATAAAGCCTACTGTGTCAGTAAGAAGGATAAAAGAACCTTCTGCCAGTGCAAGCTTTCTTGTTGTAGGATCAAGCGTTGCGAAAAGCTTGTCTTCGACAAAAACGTCTGCACCTGTAAGTGCGTTTAAAAGGCTTGACTTGCCTGCATTGGTATAGCCGACAAGGGCACAAGAAGGAGTTGCGTTGCGTTCCCTCTGTTTGCGCTGTACCTGTCTGTTTATTGCAATCTGATTAAGTTCTTTTTTTATCTGTAGAATCTTGTCTTCTATTTGGCGCCTGTCCAGTTCCAGCTGGGTTTCACCGCTACCTTTTGCACCATAAGAACCTCCTCTCTGTCTGGCCAAATCTCCATAAGTATGGCTTAATCGTGGCAAAGAATATGTAAGTCTTGCCAAATCTACCTGCAGGACGGCTTCTTTTGTCTGTGCCCTTTGGGCGAATATGCGGATGATTACTTCATTGCGGTCAAATACGGGGATGTTTGTTAGTTTTTCCCAGTTGCGCTGCTTTGTAGGATCAATTTCCCAGTCAAAGATAATGCAGTCTGCAAAAGTTTCTTTTGCCATGTCGGCAATTTCCTGAGTCTTGCCTTTGCCAATGCCGTAGGCAGGAGTAGGCTCAATGCGGTTCAAGACCATTATCCCGACAATTTCCATGCCGAGAGTGGAAACAAGACCTTTTAATTCAGCCGGCTCGTTAGACGCTGACTCGCTAGACGCCGCCGGCTCATTGGCAATGGCTTTTTTTTTGGACGGAGCCCCTATGAGCAGGCACCTTGGTTTTTTTTCCTGTTCTTCCTGAACTTCTACCATATACTAGCTAAGGTCTGAGATTTCAATATTAAAGTTCTGGAGCAGCGAAACGAATGAGAAAAGCTTTTTGTATATGTCAATGCACGTCTGTTTAAGTTTTCCTTCGGCAAATGTATCAAGAGCCTTCCAGTTTCTGATCAGTTCGCTATGGGGCTGCTTTACAAAGTCTTCAAGCAACATCTTAAGGTTTTTTGCATAGGCAACGAAATTCTGGCGCGAAACCATAATGAGTCGGGCTGCTTCGTTGTTTGCATCGTTAATGACCATGTTTGCAATGTTCTTTCCTTCGCGATCTCGTTCTACACGAGGCAGAAGCATTTTTATCTTTCCGCCAAACTCGCCGTTGTCTGCAAATTTTTCATCAAGAGCCGTAATTCCGTTTGAAAACTCCAGCATCTGGTGGTATGCTTCGCTCATGGGAGCAGCCATCTGCTGTGAAGTCCATTCTGCACGTACAAGCAGAATGTCTGACAGGGCACGCACATCTTTCTTTATGAAGTCCAAAAGGAAGCTTCGTAAATAGCTCAGCGGAGCTGCATAAGTGAGCGGCAACAGGTTCTTGCTTTCATAGACGCTGCTTGTTTCTTCATTATAATAGTGCAATGGTTCAACGTCTGGAGTGTCAAAGATTTCTGACAGAAGATTGTCAACTTTGTCAGATCTCTGCTCGGATTCAAGCTGTTCCAAGGTTGATTCTGCAGTCTTGCGTATTTCAAGGATAAATTCGTCCATAATATGGTTTTCTTCCATCTTATAGGCTTCCCTGTACCCTGGGTCTTCGGTAATGAGCTGAATCATGAGCTCAAAGATATTGTATTCCCTTACGCTCTTGAGTCTTGTAAGAATTTTTTTCCATACGCTGAGTGAGATTGGTTCTACACCCTTAAGCGATTTGAGCAGCTTGAATACGTCTTCCCAGTCTGCTTCGAGAGGAATGACCCATGCAATGGAAGTAAAGTTTTTGATGTCTTCTACTACGTAAGAGCCGCCAATCTGCTGAAACTTTGGCGTGGAGTTAAAGCTGCGCTCCTTAAGGGAGCTGTCAAATTTTTTGAGTAGGAAAAAGAAGTCATACTGACAGAAGTTCTTGAACAGCACGAATTTTGTGTACAGGCTGTCAATGCGGTTTATTTTGTCGCGTGTAAGCTCTGAATTGAACTTTTCAAGCATTGCGTTTACGTTTCTTGAAAGGTCCTGAAGGGATGAAGAGCGAGCCTTTTCCCTTAAACTTTCTTCTGAAAGCTCATCAATTAGAGTTTTCTGCTCATCGGATAATGACTGGCTGATGACAATGTTTTTGAATGAATGCATGTTTGAATTCGCAAACATGAGCTGGGCAGGAGAGATTGCCTTGTAAATTTCATAGAAAAACTTTGCAAAAGAAGGGTCGACTTCGTGAGAACCGTATCTATAGAAATGATATTTAGATTTAGATAAATCTTTCGCAGCCTTTTTCAGCATTCTCCTTTTAAGGACTTCGGAATTATTGCTGTTAAATATCGATGTCAATATGTCTTGAAAAAAATTGCCTTTTCCCATAACACTTTATAATAGGAGATATATGGAAAATAGTCAATTAAGGAACAAGCTCTCAATTTCCTAAGAATTTGTGTCGCAATCTCTTAAGTAATTGCATCGCGATTACTTAAGAGATTGTGCCGTAATTACTTAAGTAATTGTGTCTCGATTACTTAAGAAGTTGTGCCTCAACTTCTTATAGACTTTTGTTAGTAACTTGCCGTACGAATCTTGTTTTATTATATTAAAAGTCAAAATGGGGTTAGATTATGATAGAAGTTGAGCACGTTTCCCGAAGATTCGGGACTTTTCGCGCTGTAGACGACATCAGTTTTTCCATAAAGACTGGCGAAATTGTCGGTCTTCTTGGTCCTAATGGAGCAGGAAAAACAACTACAATGCGCATGATTACGGGATATCTTGAACCGTCAGCAGGCACAATAAAGATTGATGGCATGAATGTTTTTACACATGAGGTGGAAACAAAACGTAAAATAGGGTACATGCCGGAGTCAGCTCCGCTTTACAGCGACATGATTGTGGCCGATTACCTTAAATATGTCGCAGATGTTGAAGGTGTTGATGCCCGTAAAAAAGTGCCTGAGCTGGCAGAAGTCTGCGGCTTAAAAGAAGTAATGCATAAAAATATTGGGGATTTGTCGCGTGGCAACCGCCAGCGTGTCGGACTGGCTCATGCTCTCATGGGGGATCCTGAAATCCTTATCCTTGATGAACCAACGAGCGGACTTGATCCTAATCAGGTTTCGGAAGTTCGTTCCCTCATAAAAAAAATAGGAGAAACACGCACTGTTATAATTTCGACTCACATATTGAGCGAAGTTGAAATGCTGTGTAACCGAGTAATAATCATATCTAATGGAAAGAAAGTTGCGGACAGTCCTACTGAAGAGCTTCGTTCACAATACAATTCTTCTGATGAAGTTCAGTTTGTCATTGGCGGTGCTGACGGCAATTCTGTACAGTCCAGCCTTTCTGCAGAAAAAGATGTTTTGTCATGTACTGTAAGGCAGGACGGTTCTAAAATCGTTGCAGCCGTGCGTACTGGTCATGAAGAAAGCGTGCGCGCATCTCTTGCCCGGCTTGTAATAAAGAATGGCTGGGATTTGTATGAAATGAATGTCCGCAAGAACAGTCTTGAAGATGTATTCAGAACTTTGACAACTGGAGGGGCAGAAAATGAAAACTAAAAGAGCATGGACTGTTATTCTTGAAAGGGAGCTGTATTCCTATTTTACAAGCTGGATTTCATATTTTGTTATATGCCTGTTCCTTCTTGCCACAGGTCTGATTGTGTTTTCTACTTTCTTTATTTCCGGCAGGGCGGAATTAAGAAACTTTTTCGTGCTGCTGCCTATAATTTTCAGCTTTGTCATTCCAGCCCTTACGATGAGGGTATTCAGCGAAGAAAAGCGAAGCGGCTCTTACGAAACTTTGCTCACACTTCCTGTGTCAATAAGGGACATTGTTGTTGGAAAATATCTTGCAGTGCTTGTCTCGAGCATTGCCATGATACTTCCTACTATTTTATATGTCCTTACCATATATGCTTTTGGAACTCCAGATGCTGGCCCTGTCGTTGGAGGATATGTAGGAGCCGTACTGCTTGCCGCTTCTTTTTGCGCAATCGGAATTTTCGCTTCTGCCATAACAAAAAATCAGATAGTCGCATTCCTTGCGGCATTTTTAATCTGCCTTGTTCCTGTTCTTCTTGATGATTTTGCAATTCTTTTGCCAGCTGCAATTGTTCCTTTTGTAAAGTTTGTTTCTGCGGCAAGCCATTTCGAATCAATTGCGAGAGGGGTTCTTGATACTCGGGATGTAATCTATTTTGTTTCCGTGGCTTTGGGCTTTACTGCCATTACAATGTATGTTCTTGATGATGCTAGGAAGGACTGATGTATGAAAAAAAATGAATTTGTTAAATGGATAAAAAATCCTTCAAGTGATGTGTGGATTTTTGTGCTTATTCTTATATTTGTAAATCTTGTTGCGTCACGCAGTTTTTTGAGGCTTGACCTTACTGGTTCAAAATCATATTCGATTTCTTCTGCGAGCAGAAATGCCGTAAAGATAATAGAAGAACCTTTGAGCATAAAGGTGTTCTTTTCGGATAATCTTCCGTCCCCTTATTCTGATGTGTATCAGTATGCCAAGGATTTGCTTTCTGAGTATAATAGGGTCGCTAACCGCAATTTCAGTTATGAGCTGTTTGACATGGCAAAGCCTGAAAATGAGTCTCTTGCACAAAGTTACGGATTGAATCAGATTCAGATCCGCGAGGTTAAGGATAATGAAGTCGGCTATAAGAATGTGTTTATGGGGCTTGTCCTGACTTATGCGGATCAGATTGAAACCATTGACGGTCTTTCTACAACGGACGGTCTTGAATATAAGATTACGACTACCATAAATAAAGTCATTGCGGATACGAATGCTCTTGCTGGGCTTTCTGACAATGTAAGGGTTACTTTGTATCGTTCCCGCCGTCTTGAAGATTTTGGAATCAATGGTTTTGATAAGATTGACGGACTTGTGCAGTCTGCATTTAATGCCGCAAACAAACGTTTTCACAATGCGCTTTCATATAATGTAATTGATCCGTCGTCTGCTGAGGTTCAGGATCTTGCCGCTCGTTACGGCATTCAGGAACTCAGCTGGAAGGAAAAGGATGGAACTGTTTCTTATGGTGCTCTCGGTCTTGTTGTTGAAGCAGGTGAAAAGTTCCGCATTGTTCCTCTTGAGATGGTGAATGTTATTTTCGGCTATGCAATAGGTGGCCTGGATGATATTGAAGATTCCCTTGTAAAATCAATACAGGCTCTTGCTGCAAAGACTAGCTCTGTCGCATACATTACCGGACATGGCGAGCTAGATTTGAATGACAGTCAGAATGGGGCAGGCAATTTTGCTTCTCTTGTGCGTGACAGGTATTCATTTGAAGACGTAAACCTGTCGGAAAAAGATATTCCTGCAGGTGTTCAGAGTCTTGTTATTAATGGTCCTAAATCTGCACTGACCGATGAAGAACTTTATAAAATTGACCAGTTCCTGATGAGGGGCGGCAATGTCATGCTGTTTCTTGATCCGTTCAATGAATCTGCTCCAGAAGGAGAGATGGCATATTATTCCCAGCCTGAGTATGTTCCGAATGTAAACGGTCTGGAAAAGCTTCTTTCAGCTTATGGTGTTTCGATGGATGCAGCTTACGTTTTTGACGAGCAGTGCTATTTCCAGAATACCCCTCAGTATGGACGGGTTAATTTTTATTATGCACCTATGATGCAGAAAAATCAGCTGAATAAAAACAGTGACATTTCAAGAAACCTGGGGTATGTGATATTCCTTCAGTCCGGGGCAATAGATGTTGCTAAAGCTATGGAAGATAATGAAAAATCTGTAACCGTGCTTGCAAAGTCTTCTGCAGATTCCTGGCTTGTAAAGGATAACATTGTGATGAATCCCCTTTCGATTTCAAAGCCTTCGGATACGAGTGAAAACAAGTCTTATAATCTTTCTGTGTTGGTTGAAGGAAAGTTTTCAAGTGCGTTTTCAAGTGCTCCAGATGCTGCTTCTGCATTGAATTCAACTGGGGCTCAGGCTGTTTCATCAATTGCACATGTTGCAAAAAGCGTTCAGAAGGGTAAGCTTTTTGTTGCTTCTACTTCGTGCATTACAGGTTCTCAGATTCTTCAGGAAAACAGTACTGAACCAGTAGCCTTGTTCTTGCAGAATGCAGTGGATTACATGAACGGAAACGGAGAGCTGTGTGAGATGCGTACTAAGGGCTTGTCGCTGAATGCCTTGAAAGTGACTCGTGGAGCTGCTGTTTCTTTTGTAAAATACATGAACTCTGTCGGGCTTGCGGCTATTGTTGCCCTGATAGGAGTTTTTGTTGCTTTGTCTAGGAGCAAATACCGCAGGGAAATCCGCATGTGTTACGATGCAGATGATGTAAGAGAGGCTAAAAATGAAAAATAATGGAAATAGAAAGATTGTTCTTCTTGGCGTTCTTGCTGTTTTGGTTTGCATTTATGTAATTCAGCTTGTGTTTACAGGAAGAAATAAGATAAAGATTGTTTCTGTAAAGGACGAACCGGATTCTTTTGTGATTCAGACGGGAACCGGTGAAGAAGTAAAACTTTTTAAAGACGGCGACGGATGGTTTGTCGGTGACAAAAAATATCCTGCAAATGCATCTACTGCACAGGAAATGTGCGAGACTGTTCAGTCTGTTAAGCTTTTGGGGACTGTTTCGCGCTCTGCTGCAGGAGAAGAGGAGAGATATGGTCTTGATGATGGCAGCAGGACTGTCGTGACGGCGTTTAAGGACGGAAAGGTAATACAGTCTATTATTGTTGGAAAAGATACTTCTACCGGACGACAGTCCTTTGTGCAGGTGTCAAAAGATAATTCTGTTTATCTTGCTGAAAATGCTTTGCATTCTATGTTTGCAGTTGATGTGGATGCTTTGCGTAGTAAAGAAGTGTATTCGCTTGACAGTTCTGAGATTTATTCTGTAAACATTTCGTATAAGGAAGATGGAGTACTTAAGAGTTTTTCTTTTGTAAAATCTGCGGATGAAAGTTCTGAAGAAGGTTTTGTTTCAAAAGAAAACTGGATTTGCACTCCTGCAAGCATGATGTCTTATTCTTCTGAAATTCCTTCAGAGGTGGACAGCGAAAAAGTTACCAACTGGGTGCGTTCGCTTTCTACTTTGAATGTTTCAGAATGGCTGGATGATGATTTTTCTATTTCTGAAGCTGACAGTGACTTTTCTATGCTCATTTCTGCAAAAGATAAGACGGTAGATCTTCGGGGCTTTGTGAAGGATGATGAAACATATCTTTATTGTAGTGAAGTGCCTTACTGCTTTAAGGTTGCTTCTTATATAGGAGCCCGTTTTACAAAGACACCGTCAGATTTTTCTAAAAATACTGACGTTGATTGATAACGGTAAGTTTTATTATAGGGTAATCTCGAAAAACTCACTTTCTTGACTTTTTCGAGATTGCCTAGAAGTTCGAGGTTGCTTTAGGGTAGCACAAAAAGGCGTTCGAAAAATGCCATTCAAAAAAAATAAAAAATTTTTAAAAAAAAAGAAAAAAAGAGTTGACAAGAAAATGGGGACGTGATATAGTCTTATTCACTTGCGGCTC
>CAMVHR010000027.1 GCA_947167345.1 uncultured Treponema sp. | reverse complement strand
TCTTTTCGTTTTCGTAAGCCGTACAGTTAAAGACCTTTACTACAGAACTGTCTTTAAGGTCTACTTTTTTATCCTCATCACACCTGTATTTGAAGGTGTAGCAAGGTTCGTTCCTGTTGAACGGATCAAACCTGCACAAGAATATTATAACGCTCTTCTTTAGCTTTGAGTAGTCCTGACCTTTCAAAAGCTGGTCAATGTCCATCATTCCCCTGTAGTATCGTGAGCGCTTACCAATGTTGCTTTCGTTCTTGTTCTGAAGCTCTACATCATAGATGGTATTTTCATCCTGCACGTAAACGTCAAGACGAATTCCGTGGGAAGAATAGAACGGCTCAAAAGCTTTCTGCGGTTCTGGAAAACTTATTTTCTTTATCTTAATGCCCATGAGGCATTCCAACACCTTGCGGCAGATTTCCTTGTCCTGCATTACAAGCCAGAACATGAAGTCATCATGAAATGTAAGGTCTTCAAATGGTTTGATTTTTCTCATTAAAATCTCCTTACATATATAGTTTCCCTGATACATACTTTTGGTTCAAACTTTCTGAAAAAAAATGAAAAACCTACTCATAGAGTTGACCAAAAGACTTGTTTTCTGTTATTATGAATTCATTCTGGGGGTGTAGCTCATCTGGCTAGAGCGCTTGCATGGCATGCAAGAGGTAAGGGATTCGACTTCCCTCATCTCCACTATGTTTAAGAATATCCGACCTGAAGCAATTGCAGACAATCCTTTTAAAATGATTAGCAAAGACTGGATGCTCGTTACAGCATGTACTAAAAACGTTGATGAAGAAGGCAACGTCCGTACAGGCAGAGTAAACACAATGACTGCCAGTTGGGGCGGAACAGGTTTTTTGTGGAACAAGCCTGTTGCTACGATTTATATCCGACCTTCACGCTATACGAAAGAAATAATTGATCAGACAGATACATTTTCACTCAGCATCCTGCCTGAAAACAAATACAAGACAGCCCTTGACTATTGCGGAAGCCACAGTGGTCGTGACGGAGACAAATTTAAAGCAGCAAAGCTAGATGTTCAGTATACGAACGACACTCCATGGATAAAACAGGCTCGTCTCGTACTTATCTGTAGAAAACTTTATGCGCAGGAATTTTCACCGTTCAGCTTTACTGATGAAAAAATCTTGAATCAAAATTATAAAAAAGATGATTTCCACACAATGTACATCGGGGAAATCATCAAGGTAATGGAAGATAAACGATAAAGGGCTCTCTTTTAAAAGAGATGACTCTAACGCTGTAGTGTCGAAGTCTTAATCCTTTGCCAGGTTTCTTCTCCTGCTAAAGTTTTTACTATTTCCATGGCAAACTCTTCTGCCGTTCCTGCGCCTCGTCCTGTAATGACATTTGCATCATGAACAAAAGGCTTGCCTGCTATAAAATTCTTTTGAAACTCACCGGCGTTGCTTTCCATGTCTGTAAAGCATGTCCATTTTTTGTCTTTTAATGCCGTTGTCTTTGAAAGAACCAGTGCTGGAGCTGCACAGATTGCGCATACAAGCTTCTTTTCTGCGTCCATTGCATTAATAAAAGAAATTGCACTGGCACAAGCTGCAATGTTCTTTGTTCCTGGCATTCCGCCCGGGACAATGACAGCATCCGGCAATGTATCGCCGCATGAAGACAGATAGGCTTCAAGCGTAATGTCGGCCGTAACACAAACTTTATGGGAACATGTAACAGTCCGTGACTCTGTTCCGACAGATACAAGCGTTACGTCGAGTCCTGCACGGCGCAAATAGTCAACAGGAGTTAATGTCTCAACTTCTTCAGATCCGTCTGCGATGAAAACAACAACATTTTTCATAAAATGCTCCTTCGATAATAAATTTACAATTGCAATTATATCCGAAATCGATTAAACTGAAAATGATTATGAAAAGTATTTTGGCAGTCGATGTCTCTGTAAATTTTTTTGATTTTCTCAAAAATCAGCTGTCGTTTCAGCAGATAACGCTGGAATTTGCAGACAGTGCAAAGAATGCATATACAAAAATGTCATCTTTAGACCCGCAGCTCATAATTATTGATATTGACGTAAATCTTTCTGCGGTCATGGAATTCTTAAAAAGGAAGCTGAGCGATCCAAATGCAAAAAGCATTCCAATTATTGTCATTGGGCAAGATGAATACAGAAAGCAGGTAACTCCACTCATTTATTATGGTGTACTCAAATTTTTTGCAAAACCAATAAAATTTGATAAGCTGTTCAGAATCATGGGCAAGTTGATTGGTACAAACTTTGAGGCCGATGAAACAAACTGCATCCTTGAAACTCATGTAACGGACGAAACGATTTTTATAGAAATTTCTGGTGGAATGAACAGGGCAAAAATTGCAATGCTGCGCTTTAGGATTGCCCACTGCGTAAAGGAATGTGGCTTAAAGCAACCGAAAGTAATCATCATGATGTCAAACATGGAACTGTCGTTCATGGATACTACAAACATTGTCTATCTGCTGGATAATGTGCTTGATGGTTACACAATTTCAAACAAAAACGTTACTATTCTTACAAAAATAGAATTCGTACATGAGCTGATCAAGGGTAGACCGGAATACTCTCGCATAAAAGTTACAGACTGTCTTACCTCAGTGATTGATGAAATTATGGGGCAATTTGCAGGAATGGATCATATTGAAACCATAACAAGCAAGCTCCTTATTCCGAATAAAGCTTTGTCTGCTGCGGAACTAGATCCAAGATTTTCTACGGACTATGACGGTACTATAATGAAAGTTTCGGACAATGGAGGCATAGTAAACGTTGCAATCGTTGATGATGATCCTATAATCCAGAAAATCCTTCAGGTGTCATTTGAAAAATCTGGAGCAGATACGTTTGTATTCTCTAGCGGAGTTTCTTTTCTCAATTCCATTTCTGATCATATTTATGACATTATTGTTCTGGACATATTCATTCCAGACATGAACGGCTTTGACATCCTGCATAATCTTCAGCACAGAAATTATGATGCTGCAATACTGATATATTCGCAGGCGACAAATAAGGAATATGTCATAAAGGCTCTGACAATGGGTGCAAAAAATTATCTGGTAAAGCCGCAGAAGCCTGGATTGGTAGTACGCAATGCCTTTGAAATGCTAATGCAGAATACTGATGAACTATAGTGCAATTGATTCTGGCAGCCGCTTTCTGGCAAGTACCCTTCATGAAGTCCGTACTCCGATTCAGACCATAATAAGTACAACTGAGCTTCTGGAAGATACAACTCTTGATAAGGAACAGACTGAATATGTCCGTCAGATAGAATTCAGTGCAAATGTCCTTCTTCAGCTTGCAAATGATGTCCTTGATTTTACAAAGATACGCTCTAAGGAATTCAAGCTTGAAAGCATTCCTTTTGACATAATAGAACTTACAGAACATGTTGTAGACTTAATAAGCATTGATGCCTTTAACAAGGGACTCGAAGTCATTACCGACATAGATTACAGCATGCCTGCAACCGTCATGGGCGACCCTACAAGGATGCAGCAGATTCTTTTGAACCTTGTAAAGAATGCCGTAAAGTTCACGTCAAAAGGCTATGTCTTGGTAAGATTGTCTCATGAAAACAACAATCTTTATTTTCAGATAATAGACAGTGGCATTGGAGTCATAAAAGAAAAGCAGAACCTTATATTCAAGGACTTTTATCAGGTTGATGCAAGTACGACTCGAAAATATGGAGGAACTGGACTGGGACTTGCAATCTGCAAGAATCTTGTAGAAGTGATGAACGGAAAGATTGGAATGCGTTCCAATCCTAAAGGCGGTTCGATTTTCTGGTTTACTATTCCGCTTGTACAGTCTTCATTTGATATTGAAAAGAAAGAAAAACTTCAGATTCCTCAAAATACCAGAATACTCATAATTGACAATAACAGTCTTTCTCTTTCGTGCTTTGGTAAAAAGCTGTACTCACTGGGCATCAGCAGAATAAGCGGCGCAAATTCTGCTGAACAAGCCATTGCCAAACTGACTGATGCATGTGCTCAGAAAAAACCCTTTACAACTGTATTCATAAATATTCCCATAGCAGAGCAGGATGACTGGAGCATAATATCTGCAATACGGGAAGGAGACTGCTTTAAGAATTCAAAGCTCGTACTGATAATTCCTGAAGGACAGATGAGAAAGGATTCAAAGAAGAAGATGCTGAATATGTTTGACAGCTATCTTTACAAGCCTTTGAAAAGAGATCCTCTGTTGAGTATATTCAATAATACTGTTCCAAAAGAACAGTTCTTCGAGCAGCAGAAAGAAGAGCAGGAAAAACTCAACAAAACTGTTGCTAAAGGCAATCAGATTCTTATTGCAGAAGATCATCCTGTCAACAGAAAACTGCTTCAGACATTCCTTGAACGATATGGGGCAACGGTATATCTTGCAGAAAATGGAGTGCAGGTTATTGAACAGGTTGTAAAGCATCCTGAAATCGATTTAATCTTTATGGACATATTCATGCCTGTAAAGAACGGTATTGATGCAACTGTAGAAATCCGAAACATGAGCTACAAGGGCATTATCATTGCATGTACTGCAAACAGTGATCCCGATGACTTTAAGCAGTATAAAAAGATGGGAATTAATGATATTCTTGTCAAGCCGTACCGCAGGGAATCGGTTAAAAAGATGCTTGATAAATGGAACACTGTCCTTATGTTCCCTGAGGCAAAAAAGATTGTTTCTCTCACCGAAACAAACAATAAGGCTGCGGAAATATGGGATCTGGCAGACTTTACTGATACTACGAATCAGGACAAAGAGCTTGCAAAATCTCTTATGGATGATTATGTCGCACAGACTCAGAAATTCCTTGGTCTCATTAAGCGTGAGCTGGATAAAAAGGATAAGAACATCGACAATCTTAAATATTATGCGCACACACTTAAAGGAAGCAGTTCCGCAGTGAGTGTCCATAAACTTGCAGAATACAGTAAAAAGATGGAAGATGCCGCTGATAACAAAGACCTTACAACTTTTGAGTCTATTAGGGTAAATTTTGCAGTGGACTTTCTGACTCTAAAACAATTAGTAAAATCATGGAAATCAGCATTATGAAAAAGACAAATTTTCACACACATTGCACGTTCTGCGATGGCAAAAATACAGCAGAAGAAATGGTTTTGTCAGCCATTGAAAAAGGTTTTGACATATTGGGGTTCAGCTCTCATTCAATGTATCCTTTTGCAACAAGCTGGCATATTCCTGTAAAAAATCATAAAGATTACTGTGCGACAGTTCGGGATCTTGAACTGAAATACAAGGATAAAATTTCCATTCTGTGCGGTTTTGAAGCCGACTTTGTAGAAGGCTTATGCTGTCCTGATAAGGATGCATACAAAGATTTTGCACCAGACTATCTTATAGGCTCTGTGCATTTTGTACCATGCAAGAAGGGTTTTTTTGAGGCTGACGGCAATTCTTTATCAGTGCGAACTGCTATAGATAAATATTTTGACGGAGACGTAAAAAAAGCAGTCCAAAGGTATTTCGAGATTGAGAGGGAAATGCTTGGAAACTGTTCTTTTGACATAATAGGGCATCCTGACTTAATAAGAAAGCAGAACAGTAACGAACCTCTGTTCTGTGAAGAGGACGACTGGTACAAGCAGGAAGTTATTAAAACTGCGCAGGCAATCGCAGATGCTCATGTCTGTGTGGAAATAAATACAGGCGGAATGGCTCGTGGCTACATGAAAAGTCCTTTTCCTTCTCCGTTTTTTCTGGAACAGCTTTTTAAGCTTAACGTTCCTGTTACAATAAATTCTGATTCTCACGCAAAAGATACGATTGACTATTGGTTTGAAGAAGCTTTGGTTTATGCAAAGCAGGCAGGTTATAGGGAAATCGCATACTTTACAAAAGAAGGAATGAAAAAGCAGGACATATAAAACGAGGGGCATTTGCTTAGAAATGCCCCTCGTTAACAGAGTGTATAACTATCTGTTTTTCTTTTCTTCTTTAGCCTGACAGTTTATGCATAATCCCGCATAGGGAATAGCTTCAAGTCTTGCTTCTGGAATCTCTTTGCCACATATAAGGCATATTCCATACTTGCCCTGCTTTATTCTGTCAAGGGCATTATCAATAAGCTGAAGCCTGTACGAAGATGCTTCTCCTAAAGAATTTAACAGTGTACGGTCTATTGTATCAGAAGCTATGTCAGCGTCATCACCAGTTTCGAGCGTTTCAACCATTTTTGCAAGCTGTTCGCTGCGACCAGCAAGGGACTCAAGAATTTCTTTTCTTTGGATTAGTAATTTCCGTTTTTGTTCTTCACAAAAATCTGCATTCATAATTACTCCTTGTTGACAATTATTTTTATTTTGTACATACTAATATACGCAAAAAAATCTAAAAATGCAAATGAATTCTGGAGGAATTTGTGGCAGCTAAAGATGAAGCTATTGAAGTTGTTGGAATCGTAAAGGAAGCTCTTCCTAATACGGTGTTTCGTGTAGAATTAGAAAACAAACATATCATTCTTGCTCATTTGAGCGGTAAGATGAGAAAACACTACATCCGCATTGTTCCTGGTGACAGTGTAAAGGTTGAGCTGTCTCCTTATGACTTGAATCGTGGAAGAATTATTTTCCGCGAGCGCTAATTATTTTTATTCACTGATAAATATATATTTTACAGATCTTACAGCATCTATTATTCCATTTATACCGACTATAAGAGCAATAATATTTACAGGGAACAGCCAGAACATGAATCTGCTTACTCCCAGTCCTAAAACGGCATGAAGAATGCCTTTTAAGCACTTTCGGAGCCAGTAAGAACGGGAATAGTTCTGTGACGGACGGTAGCTGTTCCAAGAATGATAGGTGTACTCTTCGTTATCATTATCAGTGCCTGAACGGGAAGCTGAATTAAAGAATTCCCAGAACGGATCCTGATTGCTTCCATATCCGTAAGAAGAGCTTCCGTAGGTGCCGTTCTGACGGTTGTATCCATACTGAGAGGAAGATTCTGAAGAGCCGTATAAATCATACTCCCTCTTTTTGGTTTCATCGCCGAGAATGGCATAGGCAGAATTAATCTGTTTAAATTTCTCTTCTGCAACGGAATCTCCAGGATTTCTGTCAGGATGATACTTAAAAGCGAGTGATCTGTAGGCTTTTTTTATTTCATCTGCAGTGGCACCCCTGCTCACTCCTAAAACTGAATATAAATCTTCCATACTACTACAATAAAGCAAAAAAAATTTAATTACAACTACTGCTTAAGCAATACCCATGTAGCACCATTCCCACCATTGTTTCTGTCGGGGTGTCCTGACGTGCCGAGTCTTGAATCCTGCTCGATGAACAGTTTAACCATTGGTCCTAATACCGGATCAGAACCATGACTGTGCTGGCCTTTGCCGTGGATTATCATGATTTTCTTAAGCTTTCGTTTTGAACACTCATTGACAAAACCTTGTAAGCGCTCCCATGCTTCAGTGCGAGTAAGTCCGTGTAAGTCAACTACAGCCTGTGCCTTCAACTGTTTAAGGTAATTTATGTCATGTAGCTTTCTGTTTTCATTTACTTCATCTGCAATCTTGTCTTTATCAATTGTCCCATATCGGTTGAGCCATACATCCATAGGATTTGCATGACGCTTATTGTCAAGTTCCATCTGATATTCATAAGAATACCCCTGCTTCATGGCCTCTTTTTCTTCCTTTGTAGGGGCATTTGCCTTTTTATGCGATTTTTGAATTCCCTTCTGAGGCTGTTTTGTTTTTTTCTGAGAGTTATCCCACTCGTTTAAAATATCACCGAAGTCCATGCTCAATAAACAAAACTATTCAATAAAAATTACATTCTCTTTCTGCATCCAGCCATACGTGGCTAGAGATTTAACATATAGCCAGTTTCCGGAATACTTTTTTATACGAATAAGAGTTCCTTTTTGTATTGACATGCCTGTAGATGTGTCTTTTTCAGGAATTGACATAAGAACTCCGTTTACTACAACTGCATACTGACGTTTTACACGAAGTCCATAAAAAACTGTTACTCCAGAAAAAAAACAAAGCAAGCCTATGCAAAACAGAAATAGAGCATACTTTCTGAGAATGAAGAATAAAATCCCCAACACAAGTACAAGTGCTGTTAGTGTAGCAAATGCGTAAAACATAGGCCTGCTCGGAAGATTGCTTACAGAAGAAATTCCATAGGACTTTTCAAATTCAAGCCTTTTCTTATGGGCATTCGAAAAAACTGGAATGGAATTGCGTTCGTTTTTAAGGAGACTGCAATATTCTGCAATAGCATTGTCTGAAAGTTCTTTTTGGGTGTCAAAGTCTGAATCCTCATCTGAATCGTCATACGACTCTGCAAAGTCGGCAGTGGCAGATTGCTGCTGTACTAAGGAAGTTTTTGCAGCTGGAAGGACATGTACATTAAACGAAGGAAATTCAAGAGTTCTTGACGAGCCGTTAAAAGCTGTTGCTACAACAGAAATTGGCGGAAGTTTCTGCAATCCTTCTGTAAGAGGAATCCAGTCAAAAGTCGCTATAGGATGGAACTCTGAAAAAACTTCATAATCGCGTTCACTTGCAGAAATTTTAGGCACTTCATATTCTGAAATCTGTTCAAACAAAGAGTTTTCTGGAATGGTCCAGGATATTCCCTGAAGTTCTGAAGCAAACTGAACGGATACTGTATATTGAACGTGACTTCCGACGGCAACCGTTATATCTTTTGAATTGACAGAAGTTGATGGATTTGTTCCAAATGACACGGAAAGAACAGGCTTTAGCATCTGAATGTTTTCAAAAACATGCACTGGGTTAAAAGGTATCTTGAAGAAATTGCTTTTTATCTGCAAGTCACATGCGAACAGCTTGTAGTTTCCTGATTTTAAAAAACGCACCGTTATGACAATATGAGTTCCATACGAGGAATTTGTACTTTCCAGAGGTGGTATGTATGTTTCCTTTTTTATTGAAACAAGTTCCACATTATCTGGAATGGAATTCATATAGATGGAAACATCATTCGGAGAAACATTTTCGATGTCTACAAAAAATTCTTCGTTTGTCAGAGAATATACGTAACTGTTTTTTTGATGAAATCGCAAGCTGCTTATTGCGGCATAAGACAGCTGTGCGTGAACCGAAGCCGCTGTAATGATAAAAATTAGTAGTCCAATGAACCACTTTCGGAATTTTCCTGCTGTTGACTTTTCCATGTATTTTTTTCTTTTTCCCTCATCATAGAATACATTGCATTTTCCAATGCTTGCTCATCTGAATTCTCAGAGACAGATGTTATATTACGTTCCTTTATATTATTCTGAACGGAAATTTTATCTAGAGAAAGCTCCAGATTTATTTTTGCCTGTACATCCGAGCCGTCAATCATAAGAGCCTGCTTAAAATACGAAGCTGCCGTCTCGTAATCACCTTTTTTATGTGAAAGCAATCCAAGGTCATATAGTATTGCAAAACGAATTTCGTCAGATGCATCGGGAGCAATCTGTCCGAGCCGTTCCGTTGCGGCATTGTTTTCTTCAAGCATCAAATATGTGGATGCAAGTCCGTACAGAGCATACTGTTCGAGATAGGAATCATTATTCTGTTTTGCCATATTAAGGGCTTCAAGAAAACAGACTGTTGCCTGCTGATAGTTTTTCCTGTTCCACTCCAAACGCCCTTCTAGAATTTTTTTACCGCATGAAAATTGTCCTGAACAACTTGAAAACAAAGTCATGACGGCAACCGCAGCGAACATCCGGTACACTTTTTTATGAACCTTTGATAAATGACACTCCACGGAAATTAATGCCAGTACAAGAAAAAATATGCCAAGCTTCAAAAATAAAGCGAATCGTTTTACGTTCTGAGTTTCGTAAGTAATGACAACATCATCAGATGTGTTTTTGAGCAATGTATAAGCAGAGCCTTTTTCTTCAGCTTTTACAAATGAAACATAATTATGTTTTGTCTTGGAATTTTTTGATTGCAAAGAATTTATTAAAGCTTTTATGGCATCAGAACGAAGTGCCGTCTTTACGGGTGTTTTTCCATCACCGGCAAGTATTTCTGTTTCCGTTTCAGAACCGAATCCTATTATAGTTACAGGAATGCCATATTTCGAAGCTTCATACAATGCTGAATTCAATGAAGAATCAGTTTCTTCTCCGTCTGTAAAAAGCCAGATATAAGGAGCCTGTGATGACTGAACCGGAAAAGAATCTATTGCCGCAAGAATTCCCTTCCCAAGACTTGAACCGCCTGCTGTCATAAGCTCTGGTGACAGATTTGCAAGTAATCCCCGTACCATTTCCCTGTCTTCAGTAAGAGGAATTGCTACTGTACCGTTACCTTTGGCAAGAACTACAGAGATGCTGGAATTTTTCATGGAATCCATAAGAGATTCTGCGTAGCGGGCAGCAGTTTTTAGCCGTGACAGTCCTTTTTTTGTATCCGTTGCATTCATGCTGTATGAAATGTCAAAAACAAAACTTACAGCCCTTCCATTTTTCTGAACAGGAACAATAGTTCCACCCCATGAAATTCCAGCATACGCACATATAAATAAAAATATTGCAGTTGCAAAAAAGAGTGTTCTAAAAAACAATGGGTATTTTATTTTGGAACGAAAATCTTTGCACATGTTGTGGGTAAGTCTTCTGTACCTTGCTATAAAAAAAACAATTGCCAGAAACAAAGGAATGCAGGCATAAAAAGCAGAAGGCCGTTCGATTGCAATTGACGAAAAAGTCATCATAAAACCTCCTGAAGAATAATTCTGCGTAAAAACCACGCAATTATAAAAGCCCATGCTGAAAACAACAGCAGTACAGTATAATATTCCGTGTCGTAATTTTTTACAATATAACTTTGCACTACTGTTTCATTTTTTGACACGGATGCAAATGCATTTGACAAGGCGGTCAATGTCTCAATATTAAAGAATGCTCCGTTTGCAGCCGCAGCAATAAGGGACAGTGCCTGACTGTCATATTCAGATTCCATGTAACCTGAATATACATGACCTGAATGAGGATCTACATATTCAATGGGAACATATCCATTAGTACCTATACCCAGAACATACAGGGAAATGTGTTTGCTTTCAAGAAAGCGGGCTGCTGTGTTTGGGTTTATGCTGCCGGCATTATTTTCTCCATCGGAAATTAAGACCACAGCCTTACGGGGGGCTGTTGACTTTTCCAGGTGAAATGCCGCACAGCTTAAACCCATGCCAATTGCAGTTCCGTCTCCCATTTCACCAACAATAAGAGAATCTAGTCTTGTAAAAAAAATATCTCTGTCCATTGTAGGCGGCACAACAACAGCGGCTTCGCGAGCCATTTCTACAATGCCAAGGCAGTCTCCATGGTTTTCATCTGCAAGAGCATGGATTGCCTTTTTTGCAGCTTCAAGTCGTGTCATTCCTGCAATATCTTTTGCCGCCATGGAAGGACTTGTGTCAACAACAAAAATGATATCACTTCCTCGTGATGTGTAAACCTTTTTCTGATTATGAGCGACAGGGTTTGCATAGGCTGTAATAAGACATACAAAAGCGACAACCGCCATGGCAGATGCTAAAAAACTTAATATTCTTCTTGAATTGTGTCTGAAAGAAAAAAATTCTCCGTTCCAGTCCCCTAAAGTTATTGGAAATGTAATTCCCGTAAAAATTTTTATATATCGGAGAAAATAAAACACAGGAACAAGAAGCAGTAAAAAAAATGCCGCAGGGTTTTCAAACTCTACCATACGCTTTCATCTCCTTTTCTCTAAATTCAAGCCCCTCTATGTCAGAAACGGAAAGCTCTATAATGCGTTCTCGCTCCCCCTGCATAAACATAGCTCTGTGTTCTTCAGCAGGAAGCTGTTCGGAATCAATGGAACCTCCTGCATAGCGGATATAATCTGTTCTTCTAAATACACCTTGCAACGAGAATACTGCATTTTCCTGTTCCATATTCAACATGTCACCAGTCATGTTGCTTATGACAGATACAAATGAACTAGCTGTTACCGAAGCAAAAGAGTTTCCAAAACGATATTCAAGATAATTCCTCATTATCTGCTGCCATGCACAGGCAAATTCTATGTCAGAATAATTTTTCTTTTTAAGGGCATAGAGCTTTCTTTTTGTAAGGACAACATTTCTACTAAAACCGATGTTCTCTTTAAGCTCAATAAGTTTTTTTGCAATTAGTGAAAAACGTGCAATTACGATTCCCACAAGAATCAGTAAAATAAGCAATGCAGAAATCAAGCCCCATAAAACATAATTTGTACCAGGAATAAGAATCGGAGAAACGGGGGTTCCTTCACTGGCACTCTCTGTCTTTTTTAATATGGAGACAACTTGTACTGGTGTCAGCTTGAGCAAAAAAGGTGCTGCGTCACTCCTGTTTCCACATAGTTCATTCAGATTAAATTCTGGAAAATCAATTTCGCCTGTAACCCATGGAACAAATGTTAGTATGATTGTATATGTAATGCCAACTCGTTGCAGCATGGCTTTCTTTACTAGACACACCCCTTCCATATCTTTAAATACTGAAGCTGATTCATCAAGAATTATTACATCTCCATGAACTCGTGCAGAGTCTGCCATTAAAAATAAATTTGTCTGAGACTTAAACATATAACGAAGCTCAGCTGTGTCTCCGACATAAATTTCTTTAGGCATTACAATCTGTTCATCTGCAAAACAAAACACTTGACCCAGTGAAAATATTATAAGGCAAAAAATTAAAATTTTATGTTTTGTCATACACGTTCCCGCTTGGAAAAAAAACTGAAAAGTTCATGAAAGGAGTCTCCGTCTGTACTTACAAGAAGAGGAATTCCACCATGCCGTATACATTCATATTTCCAGGAATCAACGCGCAGCTGATTTGCTTTTGCCCATTCTTTTCGTAATGAGGCAGAAGATGTAGGAAGAACACATTTGTAATTGCTTTCCATGTCTTTGAAAGGGATTGCTCCAACAGAAGGCAATTTTTCATCAGATGGATCTCCGATGCGGACAGCAACTACATCATGCCTGTGGCATAGGCGCGAAAAAGAATCAAACCAGTCTGTAGTCCTGAAATCCGAGAAAACCATTACAAGTGTCCTTTTTTTCAAAAGGCGACCGGCTCCTAAGAGTGCACTGTCCAGTGCACTTCCTGCTATTCCTTGCGAAAAACTTTTTTCAAACTGAGAGAGCAAAAGCATTATCTGCTCGTGTCCCGACTTTGGGGCACAAGAAAAATGTATTTTTCCGTCAAACATCACGGCACCTACAGGGCTTGCATTATGATAAGAAGCCAGTGTAAGTAGCGATGCGCATTCCATTGCTTTTTCAAGACGAGTTACATGTCCAGAGCCGGAAAACATTGATCGGGAAGTATCTATTATAATAAAAACATCAAGTTCCCTATCTTCTTCAAAAACCTTTACATAGGGGTGTCCCATCCTTGCAGTAACGTTCCAGTCAATTGCTCGTACATCATCACCTTTTAAGTATTCGCGGACACCACTGAATTCAATGCCTTTTCCTTTATATAAAGAATGGAAAGACCCGGTCTTCATTCCTTCTGCAAGAGACAATGCACTTAAATGTAACAGGCGGGCTTTTTTAGAAAGCGCAGTCCTTTTATCCATAATATCAATACTCCTGATAATTACGGAACCGGCATGAATTGGATAATTTTAGCTATTAAATCATCTGCAGAGACAGAATCAGCTGAAGCCTCATAATTAAGAACAAGGCGGTGCCTTAGAACAGGCTTACAAACAGCCTGAATGTCTTCTGGCAAGACAAAGCTTCTTCCTGCAAACAGGGCGGAAACCTTTGCACATCTCTGAAGAGCAATTCCGGCACGAGGTGAAGCACCAAAGGAAATGTATCGGGCAATGTCATTTCGTCCTAAAGGAGCATCTGCTGAAGGGCGTGTTGCGTTTACAATAGATACAATATAATTTACAAGTCTGTCATCAATAGTAATGGCCTGAATTATTTCCCTGCATTTCTGAAGGGCTGCTGCTGAAAAGATTTTTCTTACAGGTATATCCATGGCAGCACCGTCAGTTCTGACAATCTTTACTTCTTCTTCAGGTGTCGGGTAAGGAACAATGATTTTCATCAGAAAACGATCCAGTTCTGCTTCAGGCAGATTGTATGTTCCTTCCTGTTCAATGGGGTTTTGTGTTGCAAGTACAAAAAAAGGTTCTGCCAGTTTATAGCTTGCTTCTCCAATCGTTACCTGATGCTCTGCCATTGCTTCAAGCAATGCAGACTGAACTTTTGCTGGTGCACGGTTAATTTCATCTGCAAGCAGAACATTTGAAAATACAGGACCTTTGTGAATGAGAAACTTTCCTGTATTATGCTCATAAATAAGAGTTCCGGTAACATCGGCCGGAAGCAAATCTGGTGTAAACTGAATTCTTCGGAATTCCAGACCGGAAAGCTCTGCAAAAGTCCTGACTGCAAGTGTTTTTGCAAGACCTGGAACTCCCTCAAGCAGTACATGCCCTCCTGCTATAAATGCAGTTAGAATTCCGTTTATTACATCTGTCTGACCGATTACCCGTCTGGCAACTTCTGCCTTACAGGCCTGAATATATTTTGCACAGTCTTCAAGATCAGTTTTTAAAATAGTTGGTTCCATGCAGTAACTATCGGCAAATACAGCACATCACTCAATTGTATTTTTGTGCATATAGTTTAGAAAAAATTGGAAATAATGTATAAATATGCAAATTTGAAACTAAAAAATATTGACATTCAAGTTTAATTTTTAGATACTATACGCATTATGATTACGCCATTAGCACAGGAATTAAATTCCATTCTAGAAGGATCAACTCCGGGAGCTCTTCTCTCTGATTTAGGAACTCGCCTTTATTTTCCTAAAGGTATAATAGCACAAAGCGGTGAAGCAAAGCAGTTTGGAAAAACCGCAAATGGAACAATCGGCATGACAGTCATAAACGGAAAGCCTGCCATTCTGGAATCCGTTCATAAGAATGCGCCGGACTTGTCATCAGGAGAGCTTGTTGCTTATGCACCGACAGCAGGAAATGCAGATTTGCGTGCAATATGGAAAGAAAACATCATAAAGAAAAATCCGTTGCTTAAAGATAAAAAAATATCTCTTCCTGTTGTAGTTCCGGGACTTACAGCAGGTATATCATATCTTTCAGATTTGTTTCTTGACAGTACAAAACCGTTGCTTGCAGCAGATCCTTCATGGGATAATTACATTCTGATTGCAAGTGCCCGCCGTGATGCAGGGTTCATACAGTTTCCTATGTTTGCAGATGGAAAATTCAATATCAAGGGACTTGAAAATGCAATGGAGGAACAGGCAAAATCAGGCTCAGTACGCGTTCTTCTTAACTTTCCTCAGAATCCGTCTGGTTACAGCCCGACCCATGCTGAAGCAGAACAGATTGTTGCGATGGTAAAGCGTCTTGCAGATAACGGTACAAAAGTAATGGTATGGTGTGATGATGCATATTTCGGACTTGCCTATGAAGAAGAAGTTGAAAGGCAGTCTTTGTTTGCATATCTTGCCGATTTGAGTCCAAACGTACTTGCTGCAAAAATAGACGGACCTACAAAAGAAGATTTTGTGTGGGGGTTCCGTTGTGGCTTTATTACTTTTGGATGCAAGGGGCTTACGGACGAGCAGTACGATGCACTTGTAAAAAAACTGATGGGAGCAATCCGTTCTTCGGTATCATGCTCTTCAACTCCGCCACAGACATTGCTGTTAAAGGCTTATCTTGATCCTGAAACAGAAAATCAGAAAAAAGCCTTTAGGGACATTCTTGAACGACGTTATAAAGCTGTGAAAGCATTCGTGTCATCCCATTCTAGCAAAGAAATTGAACCATTGCCATTCAATTCAGGATACTTTATGTCTTTCCATACAAAAAGCGTAGATGCAGAAATTCTTAGACAGAAGTTGCTTAAAGATCAGGGAATTGGTACAATATCAATCGATGCTCATACATTAAGGGTTGCGTTTAGCTCTCTTGAAGAGGATAAAATTGATATTGTATACAAAGCTATTTACGATACAGCTGACAAGCTTTCTCAATAATACAGTAAGAAAGGCATTTGCAAAATTAGTTTTACATGCAGCAGCTTGTGCTGTTGTTTGTTTTATATTTGCGGGTGCCTTTTTATTTTCTTCATGTTCGGTATCAAACGAGCGTAAAAATCCAATTGTAATATGGACAGATAGCGAAGAGCTTGCTTCTTATGTCGAGTTGTTCAATGCAACTCACGATGCTCAAGCTGTCATTATCTACAAAAAAGAGGTATTAAGGGCTTTCCCTCCTGCAAAAGACGAGCAGATTCCAGATTTGGTCATAGCATCTGCCCTTAAAACTGAAAACATAAGAAAGAACTTTTCTCCGGTAGAATTCGTATTCGGTGAGCATAAACTTTCAAGAAGCATTTTTTATTCAAAACTTCTTGAATATGGAACGTCAAAGGGGACTCAGTATCTTCTTCCTGTCAGTTTTAATTTGCCTACAATGGTTTTCAGCAAGAACAATTCTTCATTCATTACTGATGATCACATAATCATGCTTGAAGACATAAAAAATGCTGCATCAAAATTCACAGCAAAAAATGAAGCTGGAACTACATTCCTTACTATGGGCTATGCTCCGTCTTGGGATGCTGACTTTGTATACAATGTTACAAAACTGAAAGGTGCTTCCTATAAAGAAGATGAAAAAGTGTTTTCATATAATGAAAATGCGTTGCAGCAGGTTATTCAGTACTGTAAGAATTGGACAACCAGTTCCAATGAAAGTACGGCTGTAGAGCAGAACTTTCAGTTCAAATATCTTTACATGCACAAGTCGAATCAGCTGTCAACAGACAAATGTCTTTTTGTCTACATGCCAAGCAATGAATTTTTTACACAAAAGCATAATGAAACTGCTGCAATATCTTTTAGATGGCTTTCCGATGGGGAATACATTATGATGGAGGACAACATAGTGTCATTGGGGCTATATAAAAAAGCTCGAAATCCCCAAAAAGCAAAAATCTTCATGGAGTGGTTCTTTTCTAAGGATACTCAAAAGCAACTTATGGAACGAATGAAAAAAATGAACCTTACTACCTCTAAATTTGGCATCGTAGGAGGGTTTTCTTCAATAAAAGAAGTAAATGAGACCGTTTTTCCAATCTATTACAGAGAATTACTTGAAAATCTACCTATGGAAAACTATTTGTCAGTTCCAAATGCACTGCCATCACGATGGAGCAGCATAAAAGAAAGAATAATTATTCCTTATCTGACAGAAAGCATCGATACTCGCGAAGACCGTGAAGTAAAAACACTGGAACAGAGAATAGATGCATGGGCAAAACAGGCATTCTGATTTGCATATAACCTAAAGAATTCTCTAAACAACTTTTGCTCGCCTCCGATAATAAAATTAGAGAGGTGGCAATATGTACAGAAATTCGATATCCTTAAACGCAGCAACGTATAGCACGGTGGCATCATCTTCTAGCGGAAGACTGTATGTTCCGGTAAAGCCTAATGCTGTCATTTACTCACAGCTTAGCCATGTACATGGCACTGCCGCAAAAAACGGGCAGAAAACAGTCTCTCTTGATAAAGTTCACATTCTGAATACATTGATTGATCAGCTTGTAAATATGGATAAAAAAACAATATCTAGAAACGATGTCCTTGCCTTGACTGACAACCAGAAAGATGCATTGATTAAAAGCTATCAAGATCAGATACACAATGCAATTGCACAGGCATCAATTCCAGAAACGTACGGATTTGCAGGTCTTATTCCTGAACCGGGAATGTTGTTTAACCTTTCAGCATAACATGTAAGAGCCAGCCTCAAATAGGCTGGCTTTTTTTTATGTCCACAGTAGCCAGAGTAAAATTGCAGCAGCGGAAGTCGTTATGAGTGTAAATGGAACTCCAATCTTTACCCATCTTCCGAAATTCATTGGATAGTTTTCTTTCTTTACAATTCCCATTGCGACGATATTTGCGCTTGCTCCGAACGGTGTAAGGTTTCCGCCGAGACAGCTTCCAACGAGTAGTGCGAACATGAATAACTCCCTCTTCAGACCGATAGAATCTGCCATCGATGCGGCTACAGGAAGCATTGCGATAATGTACGGCACATTGTCAACAAATCCACTGATTATGATGGAAACGGCAAGTATGATAAGAAATCCGATAATGCGGGAACCGCCAGTAACGCCTGCAAGGAACTGTGCAAAATCTTCCAAAAGACCTATTCTTTGTATTCCGCCTATGACAACGAAAATGCCGATTAAAAAGAAAATAGTTTCCCAGTCCAGTTCCTTTATCAAAGTCCATGCTTCGCTTCCAGTTTTTTTCTGAGAAAACATGTACCACAAAATACCAGTAATTCCAAGGGCAAGTACAAACAGCCCGCTTAAATATGCAAAGTCAGTATGAATGAATGATACGGCGGCGAGTCCAAAAATCATTGCAAGCAAAAGTCCGAAAGGCAGCCATGAAACTACTTTTGCAGGAGTCATTTCTATTTTATTTTTACCGGCTCTGGCAAAAAATGCGTAAAAGAATATGCATCCGGCTAGCATTCCTGCCTGTATTATAAAGAATATGGAAAGCCTTCCTTCGTGAACAAAAAAGTCATTGAAATTATACCCGGCGAAACTTGCAAAAATCATGGAAGGAGGATCTCCAACAAGGGTTGCTGTTCCTTCCAGGTTGCTCATTACGGCAAGTCCTATCATGAAATTAGTAGGGTTAAGCTTTATTTTTTTACACAGGGCAAGGGCAATCGGTGCCATTACCAGTACTGTAGCAACGTTTTCTACAAAGATAGAAATGATGCCCGTCATTGCAAGAATGGCGACTATTGCAATGCCGGTATTCTTGCAGTTCGCAATTATTGAATCTGCAATTCGTGCCGGCACTTGTGAATATATGAACAGGGATGCTATTATCATGCTGCCCAAATATATCATAAGGACATTCCAGTTCACGATTTCGAAAAACACCTGCTGTAAAGAAAACAGGGCTCCTTTAAAAGCAACTGCAAGAATAATGACAAGTATGGCAGCTATTGTCGTAAAATAGACTTTCTTGTTTTGAAAAACAATTACGAGCCCATACATGATTATTGCAATTGCCAGAATTATCCACTTTAACTGTTCCATGGAAAGTATTTTACCAAGATTAGTTAGCAAATGGAAGCTATTTATAAAAAATATTGATGTCTAAGGCTGTTGTTTGTTTCTTATATGCAGAATGAGCATCAGGATTAGTCCTCCTGCAATCATAAGAAAGCATAGAATCTGGCCTGTCGAAATGTTTGCAAAAGACGTATTTTGATATAGGATTTTACTTCCGTCCTTTGAAATGCGGTAACCCAAGTCTGCATCTGGCTGTCGGAAATATTCAATGAAGAATCTTACCAGTCCATAACCGATTGTATACATTGCCCCGATAAATCCGTCAAAAGGCTTGTGCTTGCGTAATGGGAACAAGCACAGAAAAAGTATTAACCCTTCAAAAAAAGCTTCATACAGCTGGCTCGGGTGTCGTGGAAGGTTTACAATTTTCTGCCCTTCTTTTATAGTCATTCCACAGCGGTTTACAAAGTCTTGAACCCACGGAAGGCTGAGCGAAAATGATTCTGATTCTGCCCTCGGGAAAATCATGCCCCATGGAACAGTTGTAATTCTTCCATATAATTCACCGTTCATGAAATTGCCAATTCTTCCAAAGGTGTAGCCCAGAGGAATAGCAATGCACATTGCGTCTATCCATTTCCATAGAGGTCTTTTATGAATTCTGCACCAGATGATCATTCCTAAAAGACCGCCTATAAAACCTCCGTGGTAAGACATCCCTGCGAGACCTGTAAATTCATGTGTAAGGGTGTCAAAAGGCCAGAAAATGAGCCACGGTTTTTTCCAGTATTCTCCGCTTGTATCATATACTAGCGTTGAAAATATTCTTGCTCCAAGAATAAGGAAAACAATTCCCCATGCAATAAAGCTGTAGATGTCATCTTCTGAAGCTTTCCCTTCCGAACCGTCCAAAAGACCTTCTTTCTGTTCTTTTTTGAGAATGTGAAAAGCTGTTGCAAATGCACAGATGTACATGAGACCATACCAACGTATAAGCCCAAGAACCGGAACACCCGGGAAAAGTTCCGGGTGAATCCATGAAGGATAGTGAATGTATAACGGTGTAAACATATTAAATCTTGAATCCTTGTCTTGCTGCCATTATAATCTTTTTTTTCAGCAAGTTGTTTTCGTTTTTTAATCTTGTAATTTCAAATTGCTGCTGTTTTATAAACTCGGCAAGTTCTCCTGCCGTCAATGCTCCTGTTCCGGCAAGCTCTTCGACATAGGCCATTTTTGCATTAAAGTCTTCGGCTGCTTCTTCGCTTGCAAGGTTGAATGAATCGTCAGCAGCTTCCGTTACGTCATAGGCTGCGTCAAAGACAAGCGTTTCCGACTGGATGATTTTGTCTGCAATTCTGTAAATTGCTTGTCCTATGATAGATTGCGGCTTGTATACTATGACTGGCAGACGTGAAGCCAGTGCCTTGTCCTGTGTTGAGTCCCTGTATATAACACCCATGTGCTCTATGTCCAGTCCAAGGTACTGCTGGCAAGAATGTCTGATTTTAATTGCCCTATCTGCATCTTTCGGGTCGTCTATCATGTTAAGTACAAGTCTTGGATGAAATTTCCTCATGCGGGAAATGAACAGTTCTGTGTTTTGAGGATCACGCTTTTTAAGCTCTTCAACAAGCTGCGGAATGTACAGCCTTTGTAGGGATGAAGAGTCTTTTCTTAGTGTTTCCAGATATTCGTAGGCATCAGTTCCTCTCCTGTATGTGTTGTACATCATTCTGAATACGATGTTCTTAAGGAAAAGATAGCCGTTGAGTGTGGCTGTTACGGTTGGTGCCGTTACAACGATCCCCTGTGGCGAAAGAAGAAACATGTCCAGAATTGTAAGGTGTGTGCCTGCACCAAGATCAAGAATAAGATAGTCTGCTTTGATGTTGCAGAAGTTGTGTATCAGGTCATTCTTTTTACTTGCTTTTAAGGATGTAAGTCCTGGAATTTCTGAGTCTCCGGCAATGAATGAAACATTCTGATAGTCGGTGGGCATGATTAAATCTTCAAATTTTGTCTGTCCTGTAAGATATGTTCCGATTCCTTTTTTTGGTGCTGATTGTCCTATGACAAGGTGAAGGTTTGACGCCCCTAAATCTAAATCGGCAATGACGACTTTTTTGCCTGCTTGTCCGAGCGCAATTGCAAGGTTTGCACTTAAAAGGCTTTTTCCTACGCCGCCTTTACCGCTGGCTACTGGTATTATCTGCATGGTTGGATTATAACACATTCTTTAAACTCTTGCATAGACATAAAAAACAACGTATTATACAAGACATGGATAAAAAACCGTTCTCGCTAAAGAAGTCTTTGTACATGACTTTCTGGCTTTTTTTAGTTGTTATTGGTGCTTCTCAGTGTTTTGCACAGTCCCAGACAGGATCTGCTGATTTAAAAAGTGTCAGAAACAGACAATATCTAGAGATAATTAATTCCCTTTATTATTATATTCAGCAGAATTATGTAGAAGAGGTTGATCCCGAGGTTTTGTATCAAGGTGCGTTAAAAGGTATGCTTGACAGTCTTAAAGATCCTCATTCTGCATATCTTTCAAAAGATGAATGGCGCAATCTTTCAGATACTACAAACGGTTCTTTTGGAGGTGTAGGACTTTCCATTTCAAAGCCTTCGGAAAATACTCCTGAAAAGCCTGCTTATGTACTTGTTGCTCAGCCTATCGACGGTTCTCCTGGAGAACAGGCTGGAATTCAGAGCGGAGACAGAATCATAAAGATTGACGGCGTTGACACTTCTACTATTACAATGAACGAAGTCCTCAGTATGCTGCGTGGAACTGTGGGGGAGCCTGTAACCGTTACAATTCGTCGCGGTAAGACCATGGAATTTGACAGGACCCTTATTCGGGCAGTAATTGAAACTCCTTCTGTAAAGTATGGCATGATCCATTCTACGGGTTATATAAAGATTTCAGAATTTTCTACCAATACTGCTGCTGTAGTACAGCAGGCTCTGGAATCATTTGAGGCAGAAAACTACAATTCTCTCATAATTGATTTACGCAATAATGGTGGTGGCCTTTTGAATGCTGCTGTAGCTGTGGTAGATAAATTTGTTGACAACGGTACGATAGTTGAAACCAAGAGTCGCATTGCCTATGAAAACCAGGTTTTTACGGCATCGCCAAAGAATACCGTGGTTGATGAGAACATCCCTGTCATTGTCCTGATTAATCGTGCTTCTGCAAGTGCCAGTGAGATTGTTGCTGGTGCTCTGAAAGATACTCACAGGGCATATCTTGTAGGTGAAAAGTCTTACGGAAAGGGTAGCGTGCAGATACCTACACCTCTAATTGCCAATGATGGCTTCAAGATTACTGTAGCAAAATATTATTCTCCTACTGATGTTAATATTGATAAAATCGGCATTCCTGCTGATCGTAAAGTGGATTATCCTGAGTTTACGGAAGATGAAGAAAAGGCTTATTCTGCCCTTATGTCTGATGATAAAATTACGGAGTATGTAGAAAATCATCCAGGCATGACGGATGTTGACATTGGTTCGTATGCCGTTAATCTTCAGAAGGACTATAACATTGACCTTCGCATTATCAGAAAAGTCATTCGCAATGAAGTCGAGCGGACAAGAAAGCCTCGCTTGTATGATTTGGATTATGATGTGCAGCTTAATGCTGCTCTTGACATGTTTGCTAATGAAGATGTCCTTGCACTGTCTAAATCTGCAAAAACTCTGAAGGAAATTCAGGCGGAATCCGATACTAAATCTGATAAAAAATAGTTTTGTATGCGTCAGTTTGTTGCAGATTCAATGCCCGATTCAAAAGGGTTCATAACTGTTTCCGATAAGAAGTTTCATTATGTGTGCTCTGTCCTTCGCTCTGAAATTGGTGACATGATACATGTCCGCCTTCCAGACGGGACTTTGCAGCAGATGACAGTTGCTAAAATTGATTCCAGTACAAAAACTGCTGTGTTTACTATTGCTGGTGATGCTGCATGCGGTCAATTGTCTGAGACTGGGGCGAAAGCTCTGCCCGTAAAGCATAAATCTAATGTGAATTTGTGGCTTTTCCAGTTTATACCAAAACCTCCCAAGATGGAACTTATAATACGACAGGCTGTGGAATGCGGAGTGTCGGTAATTGTTCCTGTTGAAGGTGAGTTTTGTCAGAGCGGATGCATTGAAAGTGCAAGAAAGCGATGTTCGTCTTCTGATACACGCTGGAAGCGCATTATAACCGAAGCTAGGGAACAAAGCGGTTCTCCTGTAGATACTAAGATTTTGTCCTGTGTTTCTGTAGAAGAGGCTTGCCGTTTATGGCAAAAAGAGACTTGTGCCTCAGAAACATCTTTTGCAGCTGTATTGTATGAGCAGTCTGCAAGAACCGTTCTTTTTCATGAGGCTTCAGGACGGGTTTTGGAATGTGGTGCCGTGCCAGACGCTGCAGCTGTCATGGTTGGAGCTGAAGGTGGAATTTCTCCTTCTGAAATTGAACTTGTCAGTAGGAGTGGGTTTGTTCCCGTCCATCTGAAAACGAATATATTACGCTGTGAAACGGCTGCTTTATATGGATTGGCTGTCTTACAGAATACAATAACGGAGACTGCTGTATGGCAATTGAAAAAGTAAAGCTTCTTGGAGTTCCTGTTGATGTCTGCAAGCCTCAGGATTTTGAAAAGACTATAATGGATTTACTTGAAAAAGAAGGCTCAAAGCAAATAGTTTTTTTGTCTGTATGGAATCTGCTAAAAGCACGCGGACATAATTCTTATGCTGAATGTGTACGTAATGCAGATTTGGTCATTCCAATTTCCAAAAGCATAATTTCAGGGGCTAAATTCCTTAAAAAGACTGTTCCCTTCCGTTGGAATCCATTTGAGACAGTTATAAATATTATGACTGTTCTTGAAACTCATTATAAATCTATTTATCTGCTTGGCGGTCATAAAAAGACACTTATGGCAGCAGAAAAAAATGTCCGTAATACCTTTAGTAATTTGCAGATTGTAGGTCGCTATGTAGGCTATTATCCAAAATCTGTTGAGTCAGATGTAATTTCAGCAATTTATAAAGCTTCGCCGTCTCTTGTTTTGATGAGTAGTGGTGTTCGGGACAAGGACTGCTGGTTTTATAACCGCAAAGAAAAATTTGATCACAGTATATTCTTATATTTTAATGATGCTATAGATATTTTCAGTGAAAGAAAAAATCATGTAGATCGTATGGTGTTTGAAAAGGGAAATGAGATTTGGGGTGAAGTTATGCGAAATCCTTTAAAAATATTCTTGATTTTTCCTTTCATTTGGTACAAAGTACTTCTTGTTTGGTATAGGCTCTTTGTGAAAGAATAGAATGCTTATACTTGCAAAGAGATGGAATATAAAAAAATAATAATTATAACAGATAGTAAAGTTTTAGAATCTTGGTGTTCTGAAGAATTAAATGTAGATTTCTCACTGTCTTGTATTTCGTTCAAGGATTGTAAATTTTCCGAAATGGAAAATGAGTTTTTTCTTTTTGAAGGAGCAGACGCAGTTCTGGTGGATTATTCTGTAGAAAAAGAAAAATGCATTGTAGAATTGTACGATTTACTTTGTGAAGCGTTATTATATCGTCAGATAAAATTTATTATTCTTTATGATTCGTATTCATGCAAAACATCAAGATTAAACTGTCTTTTTAGAAAAGCGAGATTGTTCAACCTTGTTTCTCCTGCATATTCTTTAAGGAAAATGCTTGAATCTTCTAAAGATCTTCAGGTTAATGCCATAAAAGCAATTGATAAAAGTTCTTATGGTAGTGTAAGATCTGCAAGAAGTTTTGAAGAAGAACTTAAAATTGTTGCAGGTTATGATGAGTGTGTGTTGCTTTTAGGTGAAAGTGGAAGCGGAAAGACTTGGGCAGCAAGAAAGATTCATCAATATTCAAAACGTTGCAAAGAAGGTTTTTATAGTGTTAATGTTGCCGAATTCAATCCAAATTTAATAGAAGGAAATCTGTTTGGAGTAAGTTCTGGAGCATATACTGGTGCTGTAGTTCAAAAAGGATGGTTTGAACAGGCTAATCACGGTACGCTGCTTCTGGATGAGATTGGAGAGCTTCCTTTTTCATTGCAGGCAAAGCTTTTAAGTGTCATAGAGGGACGAGTGTATAAAAGGCTCGGAAGTACAAAAGAATGTCATTTTGACGAAAAACTTATTTTTGCAAGTAACAGAAATCTTGAAGAGTGTGTAAGAAATCATACGTTCAGGAGCGATTTGTTTTACAGAATAAACTGTCTGACTGTTTATGTTCCTCCGTTACGAAGCCACAAGGATGATATTCCTTCACTGGCACAGCAATTTTCCGTTAAGCACAAGAAAATACTGTCTCAAAATGCAATTGAAAAGCTTTGTAGTTATTCATGGCCAGGAAACATACGGGAACTTGAAAATGTTGTAAAGCGCGCATGCATATTTTCCAGAAAGGAACTTGTTACAGCAGATGACATTCTTCTGTCGCATTCTGTCTAGCCTTTGTTGTGACTGGCGAGACCCGCGGCCTTGTCAAATGTTTTTTCCAGATACCGTGCTTCACTTTCACTAAGACTTGCACGTGATAAAATTGTTCTCCAGAACTGCTCCATGTCAGGACGACCTGTTTTGCTGAAAAAGCCTATGTCTTGAAGGCTGTCTGCAATGGAAGTTACTGTCTTGTCTAGGCGCTCAAGCGAAATCGGAGTGTACCCTGTAAAATTTTTCTTTGTATGTCGGAATATATGATAGCACATTATCTGTACGGCATGGCTCAAGTTTAGAGATGCAAATTCATCGCTTGACGGAATTGTCACTCCTGATGTGCATTCAAGAAGTTCTTCGTCTGTAAGTCCGGTTCTTTCGTTGCCGAATACTATTGCAACTTTGCCATCATTGTCTGTTGCCCCTGATGCAATTTCCGCAAATTCTTCAGGCAAGTATAACTTTCCCTTTCTTTTTTTTCCACGCCTTCTTGTTGTACCGGCTGCACATACGCAGTCCTTTGTAGCTTTTGTTATGGATTCATAAAACGTGGCCTTGTCCCATATTGGAGAGGCATGAATTGCCAGAATGCGTACTCGTGAATCATCAATGCTTTCCCTGCTGCCCACAATTCTCAATTCTTTTATGGAATTGTTTGCCATTGCCCTGCATACTGCACCTACATTACGACTTTCTTCTGGATGTGAAAGTACTATGACTATATTCTGTAAATTCATAATGCTACTATACAGTTTTTGCATGATTTACGCTATAATGGCTACATGAGTAATTCTTTTGTCTATGGAAAAAAAGCTCTGGTAATAGGAGGAACATCCGGAATTGGTTTTTGTCTGGCAAATATTCTGGCACAAAAAGGTGCCCTCGTCTCTGTCACCGGAACTCATAATCCAGGACATGAAAAGCTGCACTTTATTCCCTCTGACTTTGAAGCAAATGGTCTTTGTGAATTCGAACATGAAGCTTTTAAACAGATTTTGACTGAATGTTCTGTTTTGTGTGTCTGTTATGGTCCTTTTGTTCAGAAAAAACTGCATGAGACTAGTCCTGAAGACTGGCAGAAGATGGCTTTGCTCGATTATGCCCTTCCTGGGGTTGTCGTCAGCAAGGTTTTAACACCTATGAGCGAGCGAAAATGTGGTTCCATTTTACTTTTTGGCGGAACAAGAAGCGAAGTCCCACGAGCTTGTTCAACAAATGCTGCTTATCTTGGAGCAAAAACAGGCCTTGGCGTCATTGTAAAGTCTGTTGCACGGGAATACGGTCAGCTTGGAATACGATGCAATGCAATTCTGCCAGGTTTTACCAGTAATGCTCCAGAGGGATTCCTTTCGTCCCCAGAGCAGATAGCACAAAAGGCTGTTTATGTTCTGGAACAGCGTGATTTGAATGGCATATTTTTAAATGTTGACTATGGCTGGATGTGACCTTATACTTAAATTTGTATATTATTAAGCATGTTTGATTTTATCATTTATGACGATAATTACATTAATAAAAGTTGAAGGACGGACGCTAAAGAATGATAGACAATAATATTATCAAGGGATTTGATGATGACAAAGATGACAGCCTTAAATTTTATCTTGAAAAAGTAGAGGATATCGATAAATGTATTATTGTTAATCTTAACGGATATGTAGATACCTATAACTCATCATATTTTCAAAAGCAAATTGAAAAGATAATAAATGCCGGATACATACGCATCATATTCAGCTGTTACAATTTGAACTATGTTTCGTCTACCGGAATAGGATATTTTACGGAGTTTTTGAAATCTGTAAAGTCATCAGGTGGTGATGTTGTTCTTGTAAGTGTTCAGCCTAAGGTTCTTGAAGTCTTCCAGCTTCTTGGCTTTTCCCAATTCTTTACATTCAAGGAAAATATAAAGGAAGCTTCCCTATACATTCAGAAAGAAATTTCACAGGGAAATACTGTGTTCCCCAGAGTTGTAAACTGTCCGGTCTGTTCCAACGGCTTAAAGGCTACAAAAGAAGGTCGGTTCAGGTGTTCTGGCTGTAAATCTATTATCGCTATTGATAGTAGAGGGAATGTTACCTTGGGCTAAAACGCCTGAGACTACATATTGTTTTTTGACCTGATTAATGGTATTCTTAAAAAATAATGGACATTAAAGAAAATATAATAGAATCATTGAAGCTTATTTTTTTCTATGCTTGCGTATGCATTTTTTTCTGTTTCTGTGCCTCAGTGCTTTATATGATATATACACTATGCCAGAATCTTGTTGCGGGGCAATCTCTTTCTTTTGACTTTAACATGTTTATGGAAGGTTTTCTTCTGTCTGCACCTGTCGTGTTTATCTTTGGTGCAATGATGATGACGTTTTTCTTTATACGCCATCCATGCCGTTCCGTCCTGCCATTGATATGCTATTGTCTTCTGTATGTCTCTTCATGGCTTTTTATTATTCCTTCAGTTTCAAAAGTGAATACAACAACTTATGAAACTTATATTGAAGCAAAAACAAAGGACATGCCGTCTGCAGGATATTTCCGCAGAAACAAAGATAAGATAGTCTACTATTCTTATGTTAATGAACTTGATAATTCCGTTTCAGGATTGTGCATAGATTCGAATCTTGTAGAAAATAACGTATATACATTCAGTTCTTTGAAAATGTCTCACAAAAAGACAGCCTTTACTGATTCTTTGATACAAAATTCAATTGCTATGCCTCCTGCCATTTCAATTACGGTTCAGAAAGTTCTGGAACTGTCCCTTGTCTTGCGTAAATGTGCAATGCAGTCATTCGGTTCGTTTCATGCATTTTCTTACTGGCTGTGCTTTGCATCAATGGGACTAGCCCTTCTTGGTGTAATAGGCTTAAGGAATGTCTCGGAGTGGCGGCTGGTCAATATGCTCATTGTTGCAATGGCTACTCTTGCAATCATAGTAAGTAACATTCTCGGATATGTAAATCCCGTAATGGTTGGCATTGAAAAGTCTTTTAATGATGTTTTTGCACGAATCGGTATTTTTAAGTCCCTGTGTGCTGTTGGTAACCCGTTTATAATGCTATACAATATATTTGTCTTTATCCTTCTGCTTGTCCTTTTCTTTGTATTTGAAAAAAACAACAGGAATTTGGAGGACATTTAAATGAAAAAAATCATCATAATTCTTGCAATATATACGCTCCTTATATTTTTATGCTGCATCGGAGAAACTTTCATCTACAGGTCAGTTCCTGAACTGGTGCCTGAAAGTGTTTCCAGTTACAGGTTTTATAGAGGACTTTCATGGTTTCTTGCACTGTTGCCGTCTATATTAATAAGCGGCTTCTGCATTGCATGTTCCATTCAGTGGAAAAGAAATGCAACGGACTCAAGAAAGCGTTTTTCACCAGCAATGATTGATCGTTATCGTCTTGTTGTTGTAACATCTCTTATATTTGTTTTTATACTGTCTTTTTCGGCCGAAATATTTAAGCCGGCAGTAAACAGAAAGCTCATTGCATTTGAAAATGGTCCAGTTGAATTGAATAATGACTTAAAGACTGCAGAAACTTTTCTTGCTGCAGAAAAATATGATCTGGCATATATTTATGCACGAAGGGCTGTTGCCGTTGCTCCCAAAAGCTCAGAGTCTTTGAGCATGCTTAAAAAAACAAAAGATGCCCTTGAAATACACAATGACAAAAATCTTCATGATGATTCTTTTGTTACCGTTGATCAAGAAGAAAAACCTTTATATTCAAAAGATCACAGCTATTCTGTAAAGGAATTGATTGCACGTGCAAGGGCTGCTTATGAGGCGGAAGAATGGTTCAATGCTCATTACTGGGCAACACTTGCACAGGAAGCCTGTAATGGTGTTGATACAAATCTTGATGTTGCACATGACATTGCAGACAAGGCATGGAACATTCTTCGTTCGCCGTCAAGGTATCAGAGTTCTGAATTGAACCTCATTCATGCAAAAAAGCAGAAAGGTTATATTGCCTTAAATTCTGGTGATTATTTGCAGGCATATTATATTTTTCTTGATTTGCAGAAGACTGTATTACGTTCAGATCCTGATGTAGAGCGTTTTTTTGCACTTGCGAAAGAAGGCATGGAAAACCAGTATTTCTTTATTGATGAAACTCAGAACATTGATTTGCTTTCTAACGGTCATAATGTATATTTTTCCTTGAAGAATCCTGACGGTTCAAAAAATGCATATTACATAAAAAGCCTTATGGATTCAAAAGAAAGCGGTAAGTCTGTGCGTTACCTTAAGAATCTTACAATAGTAAAATATGACCGTAACGGTTATTTTGTCAGTTCTGTAAATGTTCCTATTGCTAAAGTCATCAGTCAGACAACATCTGTTTTTGGCGATGATTCAAAAAAGATTCTGGGAATAGAAGAGTCCTGGAAGAATGTACCTTTCCTTATGATGCTTGCTGTTGACCGCAATACGCAGGGGCTTGTAAGCCGCCCTTCCTATCGCTATGCAGAAACTGGGCTTCCTCTTGAAATCCTTGAAGAAGAAGAATTAATCGGTCTTGCTGTTGATGCCTCAAAAATTCCTCCTGCACAGGAAGGTTCTGATTACGCGCCTAATACTGCAATACTTCCAATGCCATATTCTGACTTTGCTTCAATTAATGTTGCTTCTGAATCGGCTTCTTCAATGTCAATTTTTTCCCTGATGAATTTTATTCCTAATGCAGTTGAATACGGTTTTTCTGCAGAAGTTTTTAGAGAATCCTTGCTCAGCCGTCTGATGTACCCTCTGTTTGTTCTTATTCTTTTTATCTTTGCTGCATCTTCTGGCTGGAATTACCGCATAGAAAGTAGAAGTCCTCATTTTAAGACAGTCTGGTTGTTTATCATTTTGATTTTTGGTCTTGTAATGTATCTTATTGTGGAGATTGCTTTCTACATGTTCAATATTGTAAACTATGTCTTGGTGGGAACCTTCAATCAGGCTGCCCTTGTTGCGGCTGCGATAGTATATACGGTAATATTCATTTTTGCATCATTATACTTTATGTCGCGAAAAGTATAACGTCGCGTTTTAGCGGTTCGCTAAAAAATAAAAACCCGGTGTGTAATTTTTGATATTGCACATCGGGTTTTTTCGTTTATTTTACTTCAACTCGTTCTATGTGTGCTCCTAACGCTTGCAAACGCTCTACAAGATTCTCGTATCCGCGTTCAATCTGATACACGTTACTGATTTTGCTTTCTCCATGAGCCGCCATCGCTGCAATGACCATTGCCATTCCAGCACGCACATCTGGTGATACTAAATGTTCCCCGTGTAAGGCACTTGGACCTGAAACAACTGCACGGTGAGGGTCGCACAATGTAATTCTTGCACCCATGCTGATAAGCTTGTCTACAAAGAACATTCTGCTTTCAAACATTTTTTCAAAAACAAGCACAGTTCCTTCAACCTGAGTTGCAATGACTACCATTATTGATGTCAAATCAGGCGGAAATCCCGGCCATGGGGCATCATCAATTTTTGGAATCATACCCCCTAAATCTGTGTTAACTTTCATTTCCTGATCAGATGAAACAAATAGGGAATCTCCCTCAATGTTCCATCTGATGCCGAGCTTACCGAATGATATTTTTAATGGACGCAAGTCTTTCGGGTTTACTCCCTTGATTTCTATAGAACCGCGTGTTGTTGCGGCAAGTCCTATAAACGAGCCAATTTCCATAAAATCGGGACCTATTGTAAAATCTGTTCCCGAAAGTTTTTTTACACCATCAATATGCAGAATGTTGCTTCCTACACCAGTGATTTTTGCCCCCATTGAATTGAGCATATTGCACAAATCCTGTATGTGTGGCTCACTTGCTGCATTTGTAATGTCAGTATGTCCTTCTGCAAGAACACTTGCCATGATTGCATTTTCTGTTGCCGTAACGGAAGCTTCATCAAGAAATATGTCTGCACCTACAAGTTTATTTGTAGTGAATTCAAATCTTCCTTCTGTCGTTACGCGCGCTCCCAAATCTTGAAGTGCAAGAAAATGAGTGTCAAGCCTTCTTCGACCTATTACGTCTCCCCCTGGAGGAAGCATTATGGCTTTTCCTGTCCTTGCAATGAGCGGTCCCGCAAAAAGAATGGAGGCACGTATTTTTTTTGACAGTTGTGCAGGAATTGTGCTTGAATTAATTTGGGCTGCATCGATTTTCCATGCATGGGCTTCGATTTTTTCAATGCCAATGCCTAGTGACTCCAAAATGGAAAGCATTACATTCGTATCTTCGATGTCAGGAATGTTTCGGAGGATTACCGGTTCTTTTGTAAGCAATGTTGCCGCTATGCACGGAAGCGCTGCATTTTTGTTACCGCTTGCCTGTACAGTTCCCTTTACCGGAAAACCACCTTCTATATGATATTCGTACATGTTTGTCCTCTATGATTTTATAGCCAACTCTGACTAAGTTGTACCAAGATTTCTGCAGCACTGGTCATCTGACTAAGGCTTGCCCATTCGTATCTGGAGTGATAGTTGTGCCCGCCTGTAAAGATGTTTGGTGTTGGAATTCCCAATTCGGTAAGTCTTGAACCATCGGTGCCTCCTCGTATAGGTTTGAATACAGGTTCTATGCCGTTTGCCTTATAAGCCTGTACTAGCTTTTCAACTATAAGCGGATGCTGATCAAGTTTTTCCTTCATGTTTACATATTGCTGAGTATGCTTTACATGTACATTCCCATTGAATGTTTCTGCCGTCATCTGGGCAACCAAATCTACAATATGCATTCGTTTTTTTATGCCGTCTGATGTAAAATCTCGCAACAGCACAAGTACAGATGATTCTTCTATTGAGCCTTTTATTTCAAGCGGAGCATAAAAACCCATGTAACCGTCTGTCGTCTCTGGCATTTCGTGCCTCGGAAGGTTTGCGACAAATGAAGAAGCCATGCACACTGCATTTACCATGTCAGGACGCGCATCTCCTGTATGTTTTGACTTTCCTGCAAATACAACTTCGCTCTTGTAAGCATTAAAGCATTCTGTTTCAAGTTCTCCAACATGTCCGCCGTCTACAGTATAACACATTTTTGAATGTATCGTGTTCAGATTTATTTTATCCATGCCGTGTCCTGTTTCTTCGTCTGGCGAAAACAGCACTTCTATATTTCCGTGCTTCAATTCAGGATGGTTCACCAGATACTCAACGGCCGTAATTATTTCTGCAACGCCAGCCTTGTCATCTGCCCCCAACAGAGTTGTTCCGTCACTTGTAATGACTGTATCTTTTTGCTGTCCAGCCAAGGCAAGGTATTTGTCAGAATCTGGATTCAGCGTTATGCCGTAAGGCAGCTTGATAGGCTTTCCGTCATAGTCTTTGTGTACGATTGGTTTTACATCTTTTCCCGAAACTTCATCTACTGTATCAATGTGTGCTATGAGGCAGAAAGACGGAACTTTTTCACATCCTTCAGAAGCCTTGAGAAGTCCGTATGTGTAACAGTTTTCGTCTGTATGTACGTTTTCAAGCCCCAGCTGCTGCATCTCACCGCACAGCAGCTCTGCCATTTTCCATTGATGGGGTGTACTTGGCATTATGCCTGCATCTGCTTTTGCAGAATCGCTTTCGCTATATGTTTTGACATATTTGATAAATCGATTTAATAGAATGCTGGAATCTATGCTTATCATAGCTTATAGCATATCGTATTTGGGATTGCTTGACAACTTGCACTACAAGACTGACTATGATATAGTTTTTTGCAATCTGGAGTATTGTTATGAAAAAATTTTTGTCTGTAATTATTTGTTCCTTATTGATTTTATTTTATCCGTGTAATGCATGTTTTGGTCAGGAAGTTTCTTCTGCCGTTTCTGAAAATTCAAAAACAGTTTATGCCAGAAACGGCTTGAACTATGACATTAAGAAAGTTGTTGCCGAAAATGACGGTTCTGTAGTAAAAATCAGCATTTCATTTAACGGTGCTCCTGTAATAAATAAAAAGGACCGCATTGTTGTACTGATTGATGACATAGATGTCGGTGGAAAGATTCCGACAGAATATCGTGACAGGAACGGACGCTCTCCTGCAACATACACAAAGGTAAACGGCAGTGTTGATTTTTACGGCTTTCACAGTCCAGACAGCATGTCGAAGGCTTCTGCATGGAAATATTCCGATGAATGGAAAGCTTCTGGTTCTGTGTATACCCTTCCTTCTGATTCAGTTACATATACGATACCCCTTGATTATATTTCTGACGGAAAGAAAAAAGCTTCTGCATCTGATACTTTCAAGATTGTTGTATTTATTTCTGACTACTGGGAAGGCATGGAAGATCCTCTTGATAACGGTACAATGCATGTAAAGGATGTTGTTCCTGCAAACGGAGTTGCCTTGGGAAACAACAGGGCTGAATCTGACACTGTTGTTGTGAATTTTCCAAGCTGTCTGACTCTTTCCGGCATTAATTAATCCTATGACAGTAAAAGTCTTATCATGAATGTCGGTAAAGATTCCTTCTGGAAGATTGGATTAAAACGCTTTGGAAAAGTTGATCCTCTTTGCAAGAACTCTCCAGTGTTTATTGAAAACTGGCCAGAGTTTACCGATGACGACAGCATTTGCCGCATAGACAGCGTAAAGGCTTTTGGGCAAGTTCGTTTTATGCTGTAAAAGAGCTGGTCTTACTCTGGTAGATGATATTCCACATAATGTACGCGGCCTGCCTTTACGGCCGCTTTTATTTCCCTTTCGCGTTCCGAAAGACGGCTTTCTCCTGACTTAACTTCAATCAAAAGAACATCTTTTACAGTTTTTCCTTCTGTGCATCCTGGAAAAGCGATAAAATCAACAGGTTTTCCGATAAATCTTGCATCTCCAGGATTACAAGGAAAGTCAGGCAGAAAAGGTGCAATCTGTTCGCCAACTAAGCCTCCAAGAACAGCTCTGCTTCTGCGGACAGCATCTTCACGTTCCCTTTTTATTAAAAAGATATCTTTTGTACGCTGTATAATGCGGCCGATAATAATGCCAATGATAAGAAATATAATAAGAATTGCACACAAAAGCGCGATAAACACGCGAAAATCAGATAAAATATCAGTCAGCATCGTGTAATATTACAGCAATTAATGTGTTTAAGAAAGTAGCAAAACAGCGGAGGTATATTTATGTTCCATAAAAAACGTACACCCATTACATTCCTTGCCATATATATAGCACTCTCTGGTGCAATCGTTTTTGCACAGAATAAACCCGTGCAGGGAAGCACGTATCAGTATAATACTAGCGGCGGTCCTGTTGTTTTTGAGTTTAAATACAAAGAAGGTGACAATTCCCGCATTCTTTCGACTGTAAATGAAGATGTATACGTAAATAGGCGACTCGATCATCATGCTGTAATCTTAAACAGAATTTCAAATACTGTTACCGAAGTAAAGCCAGACGGAAGCGGAACTCACAACTCTACATTCATGACTACGGAAGATTCAACAGGTTCTTTAACTGGAGCTAAGTTTTCTTGGGGCGAAGAATACAACAGCATTTTTGATCGTAGTAAAAAAGGCATTTATTCTATAGAAGATAAATATTTCATGCCTACAGTGCGTGATGTTCCTGCTTTTCCTGATAAACCTATAGCTCCAGGAGAGTCTTGGACGGCACAAGGGCACGAGGCTCATGATCTTAGACGACAGTTTAACCTGCAAACACCGTATAAAGTTCCCTTTACTGCAACCTATACATATCTTGGAACAGTCAACCGTGAAAAGACGGATGTTAAGACAATGAGCTACGCAGCATCAAGTGCCTCAAAAGAAAGCAACAATAAGGCTACTGTAAAGGAAAGCAACATCCTTCACGTCATTAATGTAAAGTATAATCTTTATACCGAAACTCCACGTCCAGATATAAACGCTATGTACTCTGACTATCCTGTAATGATGATGGGCTACAGTGATGAACTTATTTTCTGGGATAATGAAAAAGGTGCAATAGATCATTATTCAGAGACTTTCAGAATCATAATGGAAACTTCTTTAGGTAATATTCTGGAATTCAGAGGAATTGCTCATGCCGAGATTACAGAATTTTCAAGAACCGCTACAGATGAAAATGTAGAAGACATTCAAAACATTGTAGAGCAGCTGGGGCTTGAAAACGTAACCGTAAAGAAAAGCGATAAAGGATTGACTTTATCTATTGAAAACATTCAGTTTAAGCCCGAAAGTTCAGAGCTTGTAGACAGCGAAAAAGAAAAGCTCGATCAGATTGCAAAAATAATTGAAGCATATCCTAACAACGATATTCTGATTTCGGGGCATACTGCGGTTGCAGCAGGCGGTGTAGATCCTCAGATTTTGAGTGAACAGCGCGCTCAGTCTGTTGCAGACTATCTTATTCAGCTTGGAGTAAAAGACCAGTACCACATATTTACACAGGGATTTGGTGACAAAAAGCCGATTGTGCCTAACAACACTCAGGCTAATCGTGCCAAAAACCGCCGTGTTGAAATTACTATTATAGATAAATAGAATAAAATTTGCCTTAGAGTTTTGCCGTAAGCTCTTCGAGCCTTGCATTCTGGCGGCGTAACTGCTGTTCTGTCTCCTTTTCTTTTGAAATGTTTGTAAGACAGACGGCAAGTTTGCCGTTTTCTGTTGCAGATGCTGTGATTTTAAGATATGCCTTTGCAACAAGTGAATAAAATGCTTTTTCTGCTGTTTCGCTCTGAGCTTGTGCGGCAAATGCCAGCCAGTCAATGTCAGGGGTAAGGTTGTCTTTTATTTCGGATAGCAGACTGCCGCTTTTAATTGCTTTTTTTGTTATGACAAGGAACTGCTTGTTTACTTTGTCAACGAGAATGTCAGCCAGCGTGTTGTCACTAGTGTAAATCGGTGTGCAGATTGCGACAGATACTGGCAGGTTTTCAAAAACTGCTTTATAATCTACTGTTTCTTGCATGGTATCCCCTTATTTTACTGTATCGGTATGCTGTATTTACCGTCTTAATGAAAAATTGCTGATGTAACATGCATTGCAATTTCTTAAGCAGTTGTGACGCAATTTCTTAAGCACTTGTGACGCAATTTCTTAAGCACTTGTGTCGTGATTTCTTAAGCAGTTGTGTCGCAATTTCTTAAGTAGTTGAGTCACAATTTCTTAAGTAATTCCCTTTGATTGTGTTTTGGGGATGTATTTTTGGAAAAAAAAATGCATTTTTTTTAGAAAAAATTTGCCGACTCTTCTGTTTTTTTTGTATATTACACATAAACGAATTATTCTTGTAATAAATTAATAGGAGTAAGATAAATATGGCTAAACAGTTGGTTTACAGTGAAGATGCACGTAAAAAGATGTTGAGTGGTGTAGAACAGATTGCAAAGGCAGTAAAAGTTACTCTCGGACCTTGCGGTCGCCTTGTAATGCTTGACAAGAAATACGGTTCTCCAACCATTACTAAAGACGGTGTTTCTGTTGCTAAGGAAATTGAACTGAAAGATCCTTTTGAAAACATGGGAGCACAGCTTGTAAAGGAAGTTTCTTCAAAGACTAACGATGTTGCTGGTGACGGAACTACAACAGCAACAGTTCTTGCTTATGCTATTGTCCGTGAAGGTCTTAAGGCTGTTTCTGCTGGCATGACACCTATTGAAATTAAGCGCGGTATTGACAAGGCTACAGCTCTTGCAGTAGCTGAAGTAAAGAAAAACAGCCGTGCTGTAAAGGGTAATGAAGACATTACTCATGTAGCAACAATTTCTGCAAACAACGATCCTGAAATCGGTAAGATTCTTGCAGAAGCAATTGAAAAGGTTGGTAAAGACGGTGTTATTACTGTTGAAGAGTCAAAGAACATGGACACAACAGTAAAGACTGTAGAAGGAATGCAGTTTGACCGCGGTTATATCAATGCATACTTTGTAAATGACCGTGAAAGAATGGAATGCAACTACGAAAATCCATACATTCTTATCCACGATGAAAAGATTTCTACAATGAAGGACATCCTTCCATTGCTCGAAAAGATTGCACAGACTGGTCGCCCTCTCGTAATCATTGCAGAAGACGTAGACGGTGAAGCAATTACAACATTGGTTGTAAACTCTCTCCGCGGTACTCTCAAGTGCTGTGCTGTAAAGGCTCCTGGATTTGGTGATCGCCGCAAGGAAATGCTCAACGACATTGCAATCCTTACTGGTGGTAAGGTTATTACAAAAGACCTCGGACTCAAGCTTGAAACAGCAGAGCTTTCTGATCTTGGTCAGGCAAAGTCTGTTAAGATTGACAAAGACAACACAACAATCGTTGACGGTTCTGGCAACAAGGACGACATTAAGAACCGTGTTGCAGAAATCAAGAACCAGATTGAAAAGTCAACTTCTGATTATGACAAGGAAAAACTCAAGGAACGCCTTGCAAAGCTTTCTGGCGGTGTAGCAGTAATCAACATTGGTGCTATTACTGAAACAGAAATGAAGGAAAAGAAGTTCCGTGTAGAAGATACGCTTGCTGCAACTCGTGCTGCTCTTGAAGAAGGCATTGTTGCAGGTGGTGGAATTGCTTTGATTGAAGCAAGCAAAGTTCTTGACGAAAACAAGGCTGACCTTACAGGTGACGAAAAGGTTGGATTCAGAATTGTAAAGCGTGCTCTTGAAGAGCCAATCCGCCAGATTGCAGACAATGCAGGTCTTGACGGTTCTGTAATTGCTGACAAGGCAAAGAACGAAAAGGCTGGTGTTGGATTCAATGCTGCAACTCAGGAATGGGTAAACATGATGGACGCTGGTATTATTGACCCTGCAAAGGTAACTCGCTGTGCTTTGCAGAACGCAGCTTCTGTTGCTGGTATGCTCCTTACAACTGAATGTGCTGTAACTGATATTCCAGAACCTCCAGCACCAGCTGCAGCTCCATCTCCAGACATGGGCGGAATGTACTAATAAAGGTACCTCGAAAAATTCACTTTCGTGATTTTTCGAGATTTCCTATGGGATTAGTGTTCGACTAATGGTTTGAGGTTGAATATTTTTTAAACTCCTAAAGGACTGTCTTGTAAAGAGGCAGTCCTTTTTGTTTTTTTACATTCTGTACAGGATACCTTGAAAATTAGCGAAATGCTGGTATTATATGAATATAGGGTATTTGCATGGACAGATTATATTGATAATTTTTGCAGTGTAAGATATTTACTGAAGATACGGATAATATTTGTTATGACGACAGGCACACTGGCCTGCTTTTTTTTAGGAAGGAATAAATGGTATTGAAAGAAATAACTTCAGAACAAGATAGAA
>CAMVHR010000026.1 GCA_947167345.1 uncultured Treponema sp. | reverse complement strand
TTCTTTGCCAGACGTAAAACCTGAGCAGGTAGAGCGTATTAGAAAGCGTGCTGTATGTGCATGGTATTGGGTAAAAGAATGTGCTCCTGATGAATTTAAATTTGCACTGAGGGAAGATGGTAGTAAAATTGACATTGCGGAACCTGCATTGACTGCAATTCGTAAGATTCGTGATGAAGTTATTCCTGTTATGGAGTCTTTTGCAACTGACAAGGACTTGCAGCAGAGAATGTATGACATTGCAACTTCTCTGGAAATGCAGTCAAAGGATTTGTTTACAATTATGTATCATGTTCTTATAAATAAGGATCAGGGACCTCGTCTTGCAAACTTTATGCGCATTATCGGAAAGGAAAAACTTTTGAAGATTCTTTCTGTTTACTAATTTTATTTGTGAAATAAAAAGCCCTCTGAAGCATAAGCTGCAGAGGGCTTTTTTTATCTATATCACCATATTACTCGGATTTTACGGGATTGTCGTTTTCGTCAAAAAGTCCATCTTTTGTTATGTAATAGGTCTTTATTGGTGGAAAACCGTTAAAGCTTACGCTGGCATAGCTTGATGTATAGGCACCAGTTGAAAGCCAGTATACTTTGTCGCCAATCTTTAAATCAACAGGTAACTTGTATTTTGCATCTTCGTACATAATGTCGGCACTGTCACATGTAGGACCTGCAAGAATGACTTCACTTTCCTTGCCACCGTCTTTTTCCGTTATTATAGGATATTTTATTGACTCATCAAGAGTTTCGATAAGCCCGTTGAATTTGCCAGTGTCAAGGTAAACCCATCTCTGCAAGGCTGTGTTGTTTTTGCGGCTTATGAGTACAACTTCTGATGAAAGAATTCCTGAATCCGCAACAAGTGAGCGCCCCGGCTCAAGAACTATCATTGGAATGTCTTCACCAAAGTCATCCTGAAGGTATCGGGTAATTTCAGATGCATACTCTTTTAATTCGTTTGTAGGCTGTATATAGTGTGCAGGAAATCCGCCGCCCATGTTAATCATTGAAAGTTTTATGCCTTCTTCTTCTTCTATAGATTCGAACAGATATTTTGTTTTTGCAATTGCATCGTTCCACTGACCGATGTCACGCTGCTGGCTGCCTACGTGGAAACTGATTCCATAAGGTGTAAGTCCCAAATCACGAGCCATAACTAGCAAGTCATAAGCCATATCTGGATGGCAACCGAATTTTCTGGAAAGAGGCCAGTCTGCTGTAGTTGAGTTTTCTACAAGGATGCGAACGTATATGCGGGAGTTAGGTGCGTATTTTGCAATGTTTTTTAAGTCTTCCTTAGAATCTGTTGCAAACATGCGCACACCCTTTTCATAGAAGTAGGCGATGTCTTTGGCTTTTTTTATAGTATTTCCGTAAGACGTTCTGTCTGGAGAAACTCCTAATGAAAGAACTCTGTCAAGTTCATAGCGTGATGCAATATCAAAATTGGAACCGAGCTGGTCAAGAAGCTTTAAAACTGGAATGCCGGGATTAGATTTGACTGCGTAATATATATGTGCATAAGGAAAAGAGTCTTTTAGCTGCACAAAACGGTGGTGAATGGATGTTGTGTTTACAAAAATATTTGGGGTAGCAAAATCCTTAGATGCTTCCAAGAAAGCATTCCATTCAGAGTTAGAAAGATAATCTTCACGATTAAACATGCTTAATTCCTGCCTGAAAATTAATGTTAAATGCGATAATACCATGAAATGCTTTTATCTGACTATATAAATTTGGATTTTTTTATAGAAATTATCATCAATAAATTCATTGACAAAGTAAAATACTAAGATATAATGTTAGTTATGTAACGTAATAAATAAGTTATTAACTTAATATTTTGGTTAATAATTTGTTAGTTTTAGTGATTTTGTTTTATAGAATGGAGGAAATGAATGAAAAAAATCATGAAGGCTTTAGCTGCGGCTTCTGTTACTGCGGCACTTATTCTTACTGGATGCGGAAAAGGATCAGACAAATCTTCTGATGGTGGAAGTGCAAAGGCATCTGGTGACGGTTTTTCCGGTGCAATTGAGATGATGCATTTTTCTACATCTGAGGAGTCGGAAGGAAACGGTGGTTCTGACGGTTTCCGAACTATGATTGCCGAGTGGATAAAGGCTAATCCTTCAGTAAAGCTTAATCAGAATGTTCTTGCAAATGATGAGTACAAGACTCAGATCGCTACAATGGCATCTGCAGGAGACCTGCCGGATGTATTCCTTCTGCAGGGAATGAATACAAAGTCATGGGCAAAGCAGGGGCTCATCATGGACATGACGGATATAATTAAGGCATCTCCTTATTATGCTGACTATAATACTTCGTATTTTACTCCGTTTAGAGACGGCGATAAGGTTTATGCTCTTCCAGCCCTTACTGGTGGAACTTGTACTGTAGTCATTTACGACAAGGAAATGTGGAAGGAAGCAGGTTTTGATTCGTTCCCTACAACATGGGAAGACGTAAAGAAGGCTACTGAATATTTCAAGAAGCATGGAAAGGATTATGCCATTGCATTTGGAAACGGCGGACAGTGGCAGGGCAACTCTTGCTTCCTCAGTACTCTTGGAGACCGCTATACAGGCTCTGACTGGTTTATGTCAATCATAAACAAGGGTGGCGCAAAGTTTACGGAAGATTCTTTTGTAAAGGCACTTGATTATACACAGAAGCTTTTCCAGAGCGGAATCTTTAACAAGGACTTCAACAGCATTACTAATGAAGATGCCCGTGAATATTTCATAGCAGGTGATGCTCCTGCATTCATCGGTGGCAACTGGGATGAATCTTATATTGCCGCAACTCTTAAGGAAAGCAATCCTGAAAAGTATGCAAACCTGTATTTTGCTGTTCTTCCTCAGCCATCTGATGCAAAGTTTAATCCTAAGGGACAGAACATTGGTCTTGGATACGGAATTGCATTCAATGCAAAACTCAAGGATGATCCTGAAAAACTCAAGGCTTGCATTGATTTGGCATATAAAATTACAGGACCTGATTTTGCAAACTTCGTTGCATCAAAGTATGCACTTGGTGGACTTACAAAGGTTGCATCTGTAGACTTGAGCAAATTTGACCGTGTTGATCAGGATTTCTACAAATATTCTTACGTTGATACAACTCCTTGTGAAATCTATGACTCTTATGTAGACCCTGCTGTATGGTCTGTATGTAATACTGAGCTTCAGTCTCTGCTTAACGGCTCTGGCACTGCTCAGAAAGTTGCAGCTGACATTCAGAAGGCTTACGAAGAAAACTATTTGAGTAAGTAAAATATTTCTACCGGTCCCTGACTGCGGCTGCCTGCGTGGTCAGGGGTATTTTTTCTTATAAAAGGACTGTGTATGCGTAATTCAATAAAACCTCCGAAGTGGCTTATCGCTGCTTTTCTTGCCGTTCCCGTCTTGTGGTATGTGTTTTCTGTATTTATTCCATTGGTAGCCGCCTTGTTTTACAGTTTTTTTAACTGGAAGGGAGGTCCTTCCAAAACTTTTGCAGGATTTGCAAACTATCTGAGACTTTTTCTGGATGCAACATTCTGGAACTCTTTTTTACATAACATCTATATCGTAGTAGTCTGCATCATAGGACAGGTTGGAATTGCCTTTGTACTTGTTCTTATGGTCAATTCCAGACATGCAAGGTTTAAGGAAATACACAGAACTTTTGGTTTCTTTCCGAGTACTATTTCTGCTGTTTACATAGGTCTGATTTGGACTATGATTTTTGATTATAAACGCGGAATTTTGAATTATATTCTGAATCTGATAGGTCGCAAAGATATGGTTCAGGTCTGGTTGAACAATCCTGAAAAAGTTTTGCAGTTTGTCTCCATTCCTCTTGTATGGCAGTTTATAGGATATTACATGGTTATTCTTATGTCTGCCATTGCTGCCATAGATCCTGAGATTTTTGACGAAGCTGAGCTTGATGGTGCAAATGCTTTTCAGAGGGCTGTGCATATTGTTCTTCCTTTGATTAAGAACACATTGCTTGTTTGTATTACTCTCTGTGTTGCCGGTAACATGAAGGTCTTCGATCACATTTATACAATGACAGCAGGAGGTCCTGGAACATCATCAATGGTTATGGCTCTTTACGGATACAAGGTGTCTTTTGAGCAGGCGAACATGGGGTATGGAAGTACTATTTCAGTTGCCATTTTTGTAGTCAGCCTTGTTGTTATAGGTGCTATACGCACTCTGATAAACTTTATAATGAAAGATAAGGAGGCTTACTGATGACACGCAGAGAACAAATGATGCAAAGGGCTGGACAGAAACATAATCCTGCATTTGATTCCATTGGTAAGGTTGTTGTAAATTTTATACTGATGGTATTTTCACTTTCATGCATTTATCCTTTGGTATGGATGTTCTATTCCTCTTTAAAATTAAAGAGACAGTTTAATGCTGACATAATAGGTCTGCCTAAATCTCCAACCTTTGAAAACTATATAAAAGTACTTACAAACAAGGATTACCATCTTGGCAGTTCAATGGTAAACAGCTTTAGGGTAACGGTATTTTCTTTGTTTTTTATAGTGCTTTTTGGCTTTATTGTTGGATACATACTTTCCAGAATCAAGTTTAAGCTGAACAGACCTCTTTACCTTATTTTCCTCATGGGACTTTTGATACCGGTTCATTCGCTTCTTGTTCCTATTTATGTTGTATTTAATTCTGTTGGCATGAACAACAGATGGTTTACTCTTATAATTCCTTACGTGGCTTTCGGACTTCCTATTTCGGTATTTCTTGTAGAAGGTTATGTAAAGACCATTCCTATGGATTTGGAAGAAGCTGCTGCCATAGATGGATGTTCTTTTGTAAGGACTATGTTTTCGATAATTCTTCCGCTTACAAAGCCTATTTTGGTAACAATAGCAATTATACAGACATTTTCCTGCTGGAACGAGTTTTCTTTTGCACTTGTCCTGTGTAGCAAAAAGGTTGTGCTTCAGACTGTTCCCCTTGCCATGACAAACTTTAAGGGTCAGTTTGCATCTGACTATCCTAAAATCATGGCAGGAATGTTGATTACAATGCTTCCTATCCTTGTCTTATATTTTACGTTCAGTAAAAAAATCATAGAAGGTATGGTTGCTGGTGCCGTAAAAGGTTAAAAATATGAGAGAAGATTGCATAAATAAAATATCTCTTTTAGGAAAATGGTCTCTGTCTGACACTTCAGGAAAAAACATAAAGTCAATTCCAATGCAGATTCCTGGAGACAATATCACAGCTCTTATTGAAACTGGACTTGCAAAAGATCCGTACTTTGGTTTTAACGAAAAAGACGTTCAGTGGGTAGGACAGAGCAGTTGGAGCGTTTGCCGTACATTTGACTACTCCTTTCCAAATGATCAATATCCTGAGGATTCCAAGACATTTCTTCACCTTGATATGGTTGATACTGTTTTTAAGGTATTTATCAACGATTTTCTGGCAGGTGAAGGAAATAATTTTTTTAGAATCTGGGATTTTGATATTACAGGCTTACTCAAAAATGGACAGAACTCTATTCGTTTAGAATTTGACTCTCCACAGGCCTATGCGCAATCCATTGCACAGAATCTTCCGTATCCAATTCCATATACAAAATATGATGTGTATTCCCCTCATAGAAATCTTGTACGGAAAATACAAAGCCATGCAGGTTGGGATTGGGGACCATGTCTTATGGCAAGTGGCATTTATGGAGACATCTTTATAAAGACTGTAAGGTCGGGTTTTATAAAGAGTGTATCTGTAAAAACAGAGCCTTTGGATGGAATATGGAACGTAAAAACTTTAATTTACTATAATGCTATCCGCTCTGAAAGGGTCAGCTTTCTTGTAGAATGTGTTGGCAATGGAAAAAATATTGCTCTATCTGTAAGAAAAGATGTTACAACTGGTGATAATGAAATCACAGTTGAATTTGATGTAAAAGATCCTGTGATATGGAAATCTGCTGATGATTTAAAAGAAGAAAAAAAGAGTGAGAACTCTTTGTATACACTTACAGTAAAATCTTTTACCGCAGATACTGAAAATTCAGAAACTGTAGCTGAAAGTTCTGTTGTAAAAAATATTGGCTTTAGAACTTTGGAACTTGTTTCTGAAAAAGATAAAAGCGGTTGTGCACTTTATTTCGTGCTGAATGGAAGGGCTATATTTGCAAAAGGTGCTAACTGGATTCCAGCTGATGCCCTTCCTTCAAGATGGACTTATGAACGCTATGAATATCTGTTAAAATCTGCTTCGGATGCGAATATGAATGTAATTCGTGTGTGGGGTGGGGGAATGTATGAAACTGATACATTCTATGATATTTGTGACCGACTCGGACTTATTGTTTGGCAAGACTGTACTTTTGCATGTTCTATGTATCCTGCTGACAATGATTTTCTTGAAAATGTAGAACATGAGCTTGAAGATAATATACGTAGGCTTCAAAGCCATCCAAGTCTTGCTGTGTGGTGTGGAAACAATGAAAATCTTGGTGCGTTGAACTGGTATGAAGAAAGCCGAGCAAATAGGGATTTGTATCTTACCGATTATGACAGACTCAATCATGGAACTGTTGAAAAGACCGTATTAAGATGCGATTCTGGACATACTTGGTGGCCAACTTCTCCATGTGCAGGACCAAATGCATTTGCAGATAACTGGCATAATGATTCTGAAGGCGACATGCACTTCTGGAGTGTATGGCATGAACGAAAAGACATGGAAGAATACATGTCAATAAAGCCACGTTTTGTAAGTGAATTTGGTTATGAAAGTTTTCCGTCTTTAGAAGAAGTAATTTCTTTTGCAGGAGAGGAACATACAAATCTTACAGATCCTGTAATGGAATATCATCAACGTTCACCTATCGGGAACAGCATAATCTTAGAGAACTTTAGTCGTTACTTTCGTTTTCCTAATGGAACTCAGAACATGTTGTATTTGAGCCAGGTGCAGCAGGCTTTAGCTGTAAAAACGGCAGTTCAGTATTGGCGTAGTTTAAGACCTCATTGCATGGGAGCAATTTACTGGCAGCTTAATGACGTATGGCCTGTAACATCGTGGTCTTCCATTGAATATTCTGGCAGATGGAAACTTTTGCACTACGAGGCTAAAAAATTCTTTGCACCATTGGCACTATTTTTGTATAAGAAAGATGGAATTGCTTATGCGTATGTGATAAACGAAACATCTTCTGAAAAAAAAGTTAGTGTCCGTTTAAGTTTTATTGATTTCAATGGAAAAGAAAGACTTTCCCCTGTAGATATTACTAAGAATGTTTCTTCTGATAGTGCAGTCTGCCTGTGGCAAAAGCCTTTGGCTGAACTTGAACAGCAGGGAGTAAATCTTTCTGAAATATTTGTACATGGAACATTGAAAAGTGAAGCTTACAAGTCTAATGATACGCTTTTCCTTTCTGTATGGAAAAAATGTAATCTGGAAAAAGCTGTCATACAGTACACAGTGGAATGTGGAGAAAATAATCAGCTGTTTATAAAGCTTTCTTCTAATAAGCCTGCTTTCTATGTTTCGGTGGAAACTGTTGGTGTTAACGGAATTCTTTCAGAAAATATGCTGACTCTTTTGCCATCACAAGAAAAGCTTGTTTCTTTTACTGGTTTAGCAGTTTCTAAAGAAGAACTGTCAAAATCTATAAGAATAACATCTTTAAGAAATGTATATGACTGAGGTGTTTGAAAACAAAGTGTTTAACCTTGGGAGGATTAAATGAAATTTACTAACGGATTTTGGCTTACAAGAAATGAATATGAAGCTGAGTATGTAAAAGAAATATATAAGTGGGATGTTACAGACAAGTCTCTTACTCTTTTTGCACCATATAAAAAAATCTTATCAAGAGGTGACACCCTTAATTTAGGGCTTATGACCATTCAAGTGTCAGCTCCCTTAGAAGATGTTCTTTGCATAAAACTTACAGGACACGCCGGTGCTATTAAAGGCGGTCCTGATTTTCAGCTGGAACAGAACAAGCCTTATGACGGCTTTTCTATTAATGCAGATGCAGGCAGTGCATCTGTAAAATCTGGCATGCTTGAACTTAAAGTTCAGAAAGGATGTCCGTTCTTGTCATTTTTTAAGGACGGAGAGTTTCTTACTAAAACAGGAGTTAAAGGGCTTGCAAGAATTCGTTGTAAGGATGACAGCAGCGTATATACAGCAGCTTCCCTGATGCTGGATGTAGGCGAGCATGTATTCGGATTAGGGGAAAGGTTTACTCCTTACGTTAAAAACGGACAGGTTGTAGACTGTTGGAATGAAGACGGTGGAACTGCCAGCGAGATATCTTATAAGAACATCCCGTTTTACATGACGGATAGAAATTACGGTGTTTTTGTAAATCATCCTGGAAAAGTGAGTTTTGAAGTTGCCAGTGAAAAAGTTGAAGATGTTCAGTTTTCCGTTAAAGATGAAGGTCTGGAGTTCTTTATTATTGCTGGTAAAACACAAAAAGATGTGCTTGCAAAATACACCTTGCTTACAGGAAGAGTTCCATTACTGCCAAAGTGGAGTTTTGGACTTTGGCTTACAACATCGTTTACTACGAATTATGATGAAAAGACTGTAATGTCCTTTGTTGACGGCATGGCACAAAGAGGAATTCCTTTAAGGGTGTTCCATTTTGACTGTTTCTGGATGAAAGAATTTGAATGGTGCAGTCTTGAATGGGATCGTGATATGTTCCCTGATCCTAAGGGAATGCTCCGCCGCCTCCATGAAAAAGGTCTGCAAGTATGTGTCTGGATAAACCCGTATATTGCCCAGAAATCTCCTTTATTTAAGGAAGCTGCAGAAAAAGGCTATCTGCTTAAGAATTCTGACGGCACTGTATGGCAATGGGATATGTGGCAGGCAGGAATGGGAATTGTAGACTTCACAAATAAGGATGCATGTACTTGGTATCAGTCAAAGTTAAAGGCTCTTATGGATATAGGGGTTGACTGTTTTAAAACAGACTTTGGCGAAAGAATTCCGTCTTCTCTTGATGGCTACAATGTCCGCTGGGCTTCTGGCGGTGACTCTGAAAAGATGCATAATTACTACACCTACCTTTATAACAAATGCGTATACGATATAATTAAGGATGTAAAGGGCGAAGGTGAGGCAATTCTGTTTGCAAGAAGTGCAACTGCTGGCGGTCAGAAATTTCCTGTTCATTGGGGTGGAGATAGTACCAGTCAGTATGTTTCTATGGCAGAAAGCTTGCGTGCAGGGCTTTCTCTTATGGATTCAGGTTTTTCATTCTGGAGCCATGATATTGGTGGCTTTGAAGATACTGGTTCGGCAGATTTGTACAAAAGATGGTGTGCGTTTGGACTGTTTTCTACTCACAGCCGCTTGCATGGTTCTTCAAGTTATCGTGTTCCTTGGGCTTATGATGATGAAGCATGTGAAGTTCTTAAGTTTTTTGTGAAGTTGAAGTGCCGTCTTATGCCATATATTTATTCTTGTGCAGTAAAAGCACGGTTTGAAGGTGTTCCTGTAATGCGTCCTATGCACTTGGAATTCCCTGAGGATATGAACTGTACTGTTTTGGATAGGCAGTACATGCTTGGAGACAGTATTCTTGTTGCTCCTGTCTTTTCGCCCTCAGGAAAAGCTTCGTGCTATCTTCCAGAAGGAGAGTGGACTCATTTATTATCTGGAAAAAAAGTTTCTGGTGGTAAATGGTTTACAGATGAATATGATTATTTTAGTCTGCCTGTGTTTGTAAAGGAAGGTTCTGTTATTCCATTCGGTAAGACTGATGATAAACCTGACTATGATTATTCTGATGGCATTGAATGGAATGTATATCCATCTTGTGACGGAAAAAAGCATGAAGGAGCTGTGCTTGATGGAAATGGAAATGTCATTGCAAGACTTGAAGTTGTAACTGATTGCAGTGGAAAAGTTAGCTATGAAAAGTTTGGAAATGGAAGTGATGTTTCTGTAATTATAAAATAAGGATAGAAACTTTTTTGGAGGAATTTTTATGATGTTGCAAAGTTTTGAAGACAGGCTTGGCATGTTAAAAAGTGAACATGATGCCTTGATAAGAAAGCCAAATGAGCCTGTCCTTCCTGGGAATGGAATTTATGTCAGATATAAAAATCCTGTCGTTACTGCAGAGCATATTCCGCTTGACTGGCGTTATGATTTGAATAAAAAGACAAATCCTTTCCTTATGGAAAGAATGGGTGTAAATGCAGCTTTTAATGCAGGGGCAATAAAATTTGGCGGCAAGTATTGTCTGGTAGTCAGGGTAGAGGGAAGTGACAGAAAGTCTTTTTTTGCACTGGCCACAAGTGATAACGGAATTGATAACTTTACTTTTTCAGATATGCCGATTGTTATTCCTCAGACAGAAGATCCTGATGTAAATGTTTACGACATGAGGCTTACTGCACATGAAGACGGATATATCTATGGCGTTTTCTGTACTGAGCGTAAGGATAAAAATGCTCCTAAGGGTGATACGTCAAGTGCTGTTGCTTCTGCTGGCATAGTCCGTACAAAAGACCTTAAGACATGGGAACGTCTTGCTGATCTTAAGACTGCTGGCGGTCAACAGAGAAATGTCGTTCTTTTCCCAGAATTCATTAATGGTAAATATCTTTTCTTTACACGTCCGCAGGATGGATTTATAGATACTGGCAGTGGTGGGGGAATTTGTGCGGGATTGAGTGACAGCATGGAAAATGCATGTGTCATGGATGAAAAGATTGTTGATGAAAAGCTTTACCACACCATTAAAGAAGTAAAAAATGGAGCTGGTGCTGTTCCTATAAAAACATCTAAGGGCTGGCTTTTTATTGCACATGGTGTCCGCAACACAGCTTGCGGTCTACGTTATGTAGTTTATGCTTTCATGACAAGTCTTGATGATCCTACAAAAGTTATTGCCCGTCCTTCTGGCTATTTGATTGCACCACAGGGCGATGAAAGAATTGGTGATGTTAGCAATGTTGTGTTTATAAATGGAGCCATACAGGATGAAGACGGAAGGTTGCTCTTGTATTATGCTTCCAGTGATACAAGGATGCATGTTGCAGAAACTTCTGTTGACCGCATGGTAGATTACTGTCTTAATACTCCTGAAGATACGTTGACTTCACAGGGACAGGTTGAACAGCGAATAAATCTTATAAAGAAAAACAGAGGTTTGTAAAAAATGGACAAAGATTTTCTAAAAGGAAATTTTCTGGAACAAATAAGGGAAGAGCTTTTTAATGACATTCTTCCATACTGGCGTTCTTTTGCCATTGATAAGAATACAATGGGCTTTTTTGGGGCTATAGACAACAGCAATATTCCTGACCTTGACAAGGAGCGTACTGTAGTTATGGTAAGCCGTTTCTTGTGGACTTACAGTGCTGCCTATTCTCTTAGTGGAAATAAAGAGTTTCTTGAAACTGCAGATTATGCCTTTAAGTATCTTTTTTCTTACTTTTGGGATGATAAATACGGTGGTTTTTTTTGGTCAGTAAATGCCGATGGAAATCCTGCTGTATGCAGAAAACAGATTTATGGCAATGCATTTGCTTTGTATGCGTTAAGTGAGTATTCTATAGCTTTGTATAAGGCAGAGAAAAGGGGCATTACTTTTTCAAACAGAAGTACAAGCATTTTGGAAGATGCATGGAGACTGTATTGTCTCTTGCAGGCAAATGCAAAGGATTTGCAGAACGGCGGTTACTATGAGGCAAAAAATCGGGACTGGTCTTGGACAGAGGAGACTAGGCTCAGCGAAAAGGATATTGACTGCTGTAAATCCATGAATACAAATCTTCATGTAATGGAAGCGTTTTCTGCATTATGTTCTGCACTGAAAGACATTTCTGAAGATGATGGCAGACTGTACGATGTTCAAAAAAATCTTGCAGAACTTGTGAACGTGCATGTTGAGAATATTCTTCAGGATGATATGCACTTGGCTTTGTATTTTGACAGGGAATGGAATGTACTTGAACCAAAGGAAATTTCTTTTGGACATGATATAGAGGCAAGCTGGCTTTTATGGGAGGCCGTACAATCTTCTGGTAAGTTTGCAGATGAATCTGTTAAAAACAAAGTTTTGCAGATTGCTCAGGTTTCTCTGGAGCAGGGCTTTGACAGTGTTACTGGCGGAATGGATAACTGTATTCATTCTGATGACAAGCGTGACAGTACTAGAGTGTGGTGGGTTCAGGCCGAGGCTGTAAACGGATTTTTCAATGCCTGGCAGCTTTGCAAGGATGAAAGATATATGTCCGCAGTAAAACAACTTTGGAACTGGATTAACAATTTTCAGAAAGATAAAACATGGGGTGAATGGTTTGCCGAAGTTTCACGTGATGGTAAAGTTGATTACGGCATGCCGAAAGGCGGCAACTGGAAAACGTGCTACCATAACGGACGCATGTGCATGGAACTGTTGAAGCGAAGCTGTTCATGAATTAAGGTTGCGCACTGAATTCCTTATTATGATTTTTCCGCCAATTACTACATTCTTTGGAGTAGCTGGCGGATTTTTTATTTTATCTAAAATCATTTCTGCTGCTGATTCTGCCATTGCTTCAAAGTCTACTGCAATTGTCGTTAGCTGCAAGGAATCATCCCCAGACATAAGAAAATCATCAAATCCTACTACTGAAATGTCTTCTGGTATTTTTTTTCCTGATCCTTCCAGTTTTTTTATGAGTTTTGCAGCTGTTTCATCGCAATTGCAGACAAAAGCTGTTGGCAGTGACTCTGGCAGGACAATTTCCTTTGAAGTTGAATCCAGATATCTGTCTTCCGTTACATCTCCAAACGTAAATGGAAGACCTCTTTCCATCATAGCCTTAGCAAATCCCATGTATCTGTCGTTAATGCTTGATGTTGCATTTAGGGTTCCTACAAAACGTATATCTTTGTGTCCCATGTCTATGAGATATTGAGTAAGCTGGTACTCACCGTGAAAATTATCTGTGTTTACGCAGTCTGTGTTATGTCCTCCTGTATAGAAGTCCAGTAGAATCATTTTATTACTGTATGATCTGGAAATGAACTGTATGTATTCTTCAGAAAGCTGTCCTATAAAAATAACTCCATCTACCTTTCCATTCTGAAGGATTTGTGGTAGTTCAAGATTTTTTTCTGTTTCACTGTCCAACTGTTCTATAATGCTGTACATTCCTTTGTCAAGCAGGTGTTTTGAAACCGCATTGAACAGTTTCAGATAAAAAGATGTTGTACTGTTGAAAAAGATGACAGGAACAATTATACCGATGTTTCCTGTAAAGGAGGAAGAATCGGAGCGAGGTTTTCTATCTTTTTGTATTATGTATCCCATGTTATCTGCCATGGTCTTTATTTTTTCGCGCAAAGAATCACTTACCCCCGGCTTATCGGTAAGGGCTTTAGATACTGTTACTGCACTTACATTCAGTTTTTCTGCTATGTCAGCTAATTTTACTTTGTTTCTCACGATTAATAATAATACAATATGTTAAGGTTCTTTACAACTAACATATTGTACAATATTTGGCTTGACAAAAAAAATATTTTATGTGATATTTAATAGTGTGCAATGCAATTGTACTAGACTTACTGCTCAGGAGGTGTCGATATGGTCTATGATTATGAGGTTACAAAGGGTTCAGGTGAAAAGTTAAAGCTTTCAGAATTTAAGGGGAAGGTTATTCTTATTGTAAATACAGCTACAGGCTGCGGTTTTACTCCTCAGTATGCTCCGATAGAACAGCTTTATAAAGATTATCACGAAAAAGGTTTGGAAATTCTTGACATTCCATGCAATCAGTTTGGAGCACAAGCCCCTGGTTCAGATCAAGAAATTCATGACTTCTGTACTCTTCATTACAATACCACTTTCCCACAAATGAAAAAATCAGATGTAAATGGAGAAAACGAGCTTCCTTTGTTTACGTATCTGAAATCTCAAAAGGGATTTGAAGGTTTTGATGAACATGAATTAAAGGGTGTGCTTGAAAATATGTTCAATGCTGCAGACCCTGATTGGGCAAGTAAGCCTGATATCAAATGGAATTTTACAAAGTTTGTGATTGATCGTGAGGGTAACGTTGTTGCACGATTTGAACCTACTGCTGACATGAAAAAGGTAGAAGAGTGCATTAAGTCTTTGCTGTAGTTTTAACTCAGATTGGAGACCTTAAGGTCTCCAATAATTTTATAATTCAGTCAATCTCATTTTGAGCTGTATGTCCTGTTGCTATGTGAAAAGCCAGATTTTTATTGCATTACAGTTTTACCTTAAACAATCCTCCGGCTCCAATTTCACTTGTAGTACCGTCATCATGAGCAGCCGTCGTGATGAATAATGTGTCACGATTCCTTCCGCCTATAGTGCAGCTTGAAACATTCTGTACTGGAACATGATATTCTTTTAAGCATTCTCCTGTTGCCGGATTCCATTTGCATACTCTGAACCCACCCCATTCTGCAACATAGATGTTTCCTTCTTCATCGATACACATTCCGTCAGGAACTCCGTCTCCTGTAATTTCTACAATGTATTTATCGAAACTGCATGAACCTTTATCTGCGTCATATTCATATCGGCCGACTTTTTTTGTTGGAGTATCAATAAAATACAGATATTTCGAGTCATGAGAAAATGCTATTCCATTTGAGATGCTTGTATTTTTTATTATTTTCTTTATATTTGTACCATCTGCATTTGCGGAATAAAGACAGCCTTCGCCTTTTGCAAAACGCTTGTAGCCTGTTGTTCCTAAGAGAATTCTGCCTTTGGGATCGTAGTCGCCATCGTTATAGCGAAGTGTCTTGTCATTATTAGCCTGAAAAAGAAACTTGTTTTCACCTGTAGCAATGTTTAATTCATAAACGCCTTCATAAGCTGCATAGATAATGGTTTCTTTGTCCTTAAAAAGAGCGAATCCTACTTGTCCATTGGTTTTGAACGTTTTTACAAGCTGTTCTTCATCATTGATTAAAAATATGCGTTCCTGTTCAATAGACACACAGAGCAGGGCATTTAACTCATTATTCCATCTTGGACCTTCCAAAAGCGTTGAACCTGCGTAAAATACTAATTCTGCTTTATTCATATAATTATACTTTCTCCTTATGAATAAGAATTATAATAGTTTAATCATACACAGAATTAAAACTTTTCGTAAGTAATTTGTGTATGATTAAACAATATATTATGACTTACTATTCTGCAACTGTTACAGGAATTTTGCTTATTCCCGTAATAGGATTTTTAAGCTCTATGCCTCTTCGTGCAGACGTGCGGACAGCTATGAAATAACGGTTTCCGCCTTCAATGTTTCTTGGCAGAATAAACTCCAAAGATTTGTCGGTATTGCGTGTTATAAACTCGTTTGGAACCTTAATCCAATCATCTTCAGAAGTTGAAGAAGAACCGTCTTCAAGAGCCGGAACAAAGAATACACCTCCTTTTTCTCCTTCTACCTTCAGCTTTTTACCGGTAATACGTGCGCTGAAGGTTGCCTTTAATATTTGTTTTTCGCTTGCATCCTTTGCAATAGGATTTTCAATCTGACTGATTTGTGGAGCATTGTCTACAATTGCCGACACAGTTGCCGACATGCCCTTAAGTCTTTCACGAAGCCTGTCATTCACTGCAAAGCGTGCTTCAAAGCCCGCTACTGATTCAGATTCTGGTGTCAGTGATGTTACGCTGCTTAGAGGGGCAATGTACAGCTTGCAGATTTCAAGGATGTCCACAGAAAAACCCAGTTCTGCCTGTTCAAGAATTTCTTTTTTTAAAAGTTCCATTGCATGTGCAACCTGATAGCGGTCTATGCCCTGATTGTGTGCTGTAACAAGATCTAGAATCTGATCTGTTGTTACAGTTCTTCTTGGAACATGCGCAATGTAAGTATTTTCCTTGAAGTGGCATGGTGTAAGGGTTACTGCGAAATTTGTCTCGCGCTTTGTGTCAATATTTGTCATTATAAAACTCCTTAGACTAAGGTGTTCAACCTTGTCTAGGAATAAGCTAACATATTTAAACGTGCAAAAATGTAGATTAAACTTGATTTTTGGATTTTTTCTGCCGCAAGTCTGTGTTACGGCATACCGCAAGTGAGTGTTCTTTATATACCGCAAGTCTATGTTGTAGTAAATTGCAACGTTGATGTTCTTTATCTGCCGCAACTCTGTGTTCCTGCTATATTGCAAATGCGTGTGCTATATGGTGCAAAAAATGTAGGAATTGAAGTAAATACTGTCTGCGGAAAATAAACTTTTTCAGCAGATACTACATATCTTCCATTGAAAAGCCTTGAATATTATATGCATAACCGTTTAAGTTCTGCATGAAGATTTGGGCTTTTTCTTCAAGCTTATCAAGCTTGATTTTGTTTTTCTGACGTTTAACTTCATAAATTTGGCAATTTTTTTGTAATTCATTTATTGTTATTATGTCAATTTCGTTATTGGATTTTTTGTCCCACCATCCGCCAATTTTTGTAAAGTTGCCTTCTTCCTCAAGCTTTGCTGTAAAATATCGTTCAAGTATTTTTCCTGTAAAAGTCTCATAATTGCGAAGTATAAACTGTTTTAGCATGTCATAATTTCCAAGCTCAATTAAATCTTGATGTGAGTAAAGGAAACTAAAATAAAAATGCATATATTCATCTGCAATCTGCCAGCGCGCATTTCTGCTTTCTGATTTTGAAAGTAATGGTCGAATTTGTTCTGTAATGCCAAAAACTTTTTGAAGGTTTTGTAAATATGCGCCTGTGTTTTTCTGGATGATTGAGTCAATCTCATTTTGAGCTGTATGACCTGTTGCTATTGCCTGTAGAATTGAAAAATATATTCCATAATCTTTTCCAATTTCGCTAATCAGAATGTCACGTCCATCAGTTAAAAAAGGTGATGCCATATTACATACACAATCTAGCATCTTTTGCTTTGTAGTTGCTCCAGCGTACATTAATAGAAATATGTATTTTGCAACTCCTCCAGAAAGCATATACAGGCAGAGTAAGTCTTCTGATTTGAATTTTGGATTGAAGTCTTTAAGAATTTCTTTTACGACTGATGGAGTGAATGGCTTTAAATGAATGCTGTGAGTTGATCTTCCGAATAGCGGCTCTTTTTCATCTTTGAAAATTTTTGCCATGAGGGAATATATTGAACCGCATACTATCAAGTTGATTTTGGAAGAAGCTTTTAGGCTGTCCCATGTATTTTGCATTTGACTGAAAAAAGATTTATTTATATAGTCAATATCCTGAAATTCATCTATTACAAGTGTAAAAGAATGGTCTTTTGAATAAATCATTATCTGTTCAAAAAGATCAGAAAGTTTTTCGACAGTTCCAAAGATTTTTAATCCTATGCTTTCTTCTAGTATTTTTTGCCAGTATGAGCACAGAGTTTTTTCTGCATTGCGTGTTGTAAAAAGATATGCACTTTTTTTATCAGCTATAAAATTTTTTATGAGTTTTGTTTTTCCAATACGTCTGCGACCTGTAATTACTGTAAAACATGCGTTTGTTTTTGACTGTTTTTCTATTTGCAAAAGAGTTTGAAGTTCCTTTTTTCTGTCATAAAATTTTTCCATGTCTTACTCCTTTATTTTTTTTATAATGGTAATTAATTTAATGGCTGTTAAATTAATTACCATTATATAATCAAAGGCACAAAAAATCAATGGAATACAGAAGCTTTCCATCTTTTATTCATATAATTATACTTCCTTCTTCTGTGGAATAATTATAATCAATATGAGCGAAATGAGGTAGGGTAAAGACAGCAAAATGGATGATGGAATATCCTTGAACATCTGGATGTTCTGAATGTTTGAACCTGCATATTCTGCAAGTGCAAAAACTGCTACTGCAACTACTACGATTGCAGGATGCTTTTTGCCCAAAAATACTGCTGCCAGTGCCGTCCACCCTCTGCCAGATGCCATGCCAGGAACATACGATGAAAGACGAGCCGCCAGTATGCAGCCGCATAAAGCTCCGTCTGCTGCTGCAAAAATCCATGATATAGTTCTATATAAGGCAGCAGACTTCCCTTGTGCATTAATCATTTCTGCATCGCTGCCTGTCACACGGAGTGTAAGACCCAATGTCGTAAAGTGAAGCATTGCAATCTGTGCAAATGACAATATGTAACATATTATTGTTGTAGTCATTCTGACTGTTTTTGCATTGAACAAAAACGTCTGGCTATACAATACTCCCCGTGTCTCGAAAAATATTGCAGAAAATAAAGTTGCAAGAGATGCAAAAAGCATATTCATTGCCAGCGAGACAAGAAACATGTTTGCTTTATAATGTGAAGCAATTCTTTCAAATGCTGTAACTGTTGCCGTGCAGCATAAGACTGAAAGAACCATACCGAAGAAAAGATTTCCAGTTGCAACTGTAAATGCATAGCAGAAGAATGCTCCTATATTGATTAAACATTCCAGAAACATTGCCATTCTTCCTGCATATTCACTTATCAATGCTCCCATTGTTACAAGTAATAGTGGGGCTGCAATGTGCATTATGGAAAAAACAGAATTCATTATGACCTCCGTTTTGGAAGCGCTATTGAAAATAGAATTACACCTTGAACAATTCCTGCAATGTCAAAATTGAAACCTTGCGTAAGAGACACTCTTGATGCTGATGTAAAAATCCATGACAGAATGACAGATACAGGTATTGCCATTAGAGGATTTGATTTCGCTATCAATGCGACATTCAAAGCATTCCAGCCCATATTTGCATAAAAACCTTTGTGACATGTGTAATATGTTCCCGTAACCGCAAAAAAGCCTGTAAGTGCATGAAGTGCACCTGATAAGGCTAATGACGCATAGGAATTGACAGTGGAAGAATATCCGCAGTATTTTGCAAATAGAGGTGCTGTTCCCCAAATGTACATTTTCCTGCCGAATTCTGTTTTGTAAAAAATATTCCAGAATATAATGCAGATTATGACTGCTGCTGCAAATGAATATGTAAGCGGTGAAGGCGGCAAAAGCTGTTTCATCTTGTAACTGTCGCTTATGTAGGGAAGTGCAAGCATGTTAGTTGAGGAACTTGTTTTTGAGGCTGTAATGAGACCGTCTATTATTGGAATTATTGCTGCAGAAAGTAGAAATGTTGTCAAAAGTACTTTTGCACCCCTCAATTCTTTTAGCAGTGCTGAAAATGTTGCCATGATAGCACCAGTTGCCATGCTTGCAATCATGGCTGTAAAGAATGCTAGAAACGATGGAAGCTTAAGTGTATTAAGAATTAAGCACCCTGTAAAACCTCCAATGTAAACCTGTCCTTCTCCACCAAGATTCATGTTTCCGCTTCTTATTGCAATTGCAGCACCTGTTCCTGCAATCATAAGGAACCCTGCTGTGTTCAGCATGTTTCCAAAGTAGTATTTTGATGTAAATGTATCTGTAAAAAGACTTTGTAGCGTTTCAATCGGATTTGACGCACAAAAAAGTATTATAATAATGCAGCTTGCTATTCCTAGTAATGGTGAAACAAAACTTTTATTCATGATAAGTAATGCCTCCTTCAAGCCTATATATGTTTTGGCATAGTGAAAGCGGAAAGTCTGATGCTCCTGTGATGAGTATTGCCTTTCCCTGCTGAGCAAGCGTTGAAAGTCGTTCACAAAGGCTAAACTGAGCCTGTATGTCAAGTCCATGCATTGGATTACATAATATGAGCAAATCGGGGTCAATGGCAAGTTCCCTTTCAAGAATCAGCCTTTGGAGCATACCTCCGCTCAAATTATAGGCATATTCGTTTTGTGTGATGTTAACATGTGCCTTTTCTATTAGTTCCTGTATGTTTTTTTCTGATGTTTTCTTTTGGTATACGCTCATCATCTGTTCTATCGTAAGGTTTGGGTTTGATGCCCTGAAAGTTTTGTCAGACGGAATTATTGCTGTCTTGTGAGAACGAAGAAAAGCCGTGCTGTATTGTCCTTTTGCAATATTCATTGATGTTTCTGTTCCGTTTGGAGCCGTAAAAATTACACTTCCTTTAGAGTATGAACAGTCCATCCCTGTGACAAGATCTTCAAGAGTGTCGCTTGCAGCTTCTTTTAGTCCAAGTATGCTTGTTATTTCTCCGTAATGAACTTTTATGTTTACATTCAATAATGCAGGTCTGTTCTTTGGTCGTGAAGAAGCATCCTTTATTTCAAGACAGATCTTTCTTTTTGTACTGAAAGAAATGCTCGGAATGTCTTTTTTATTTGCATTCTGACTTTCAAGATGTTTCCTGTATTCCAGAGGTGTTTCAAATTGTTTTACTAAAGAGCCTTCATGCAATAGGCTTACACTGTCTGTGTAGGAAAGCGCTTCTTCTGTACTGTGGGTGATTATTATTACAGTAGTTCCTTTGTCTGCAAGTTTGCGCAGGTTCCTATACAGCCTCTTTCGTTCTTCCATGTCCAGAAAGGCTGACGGCTCATCTAGTATTAAGCATGCAGGTTTTCGCATCAGTGAACCTAAAAGAGAAACATAAAAACGCATGTTACCCCCCAAATCTCTTACGTAGGAATCAAGATTCAGATTTGGTGTCCATGTTGCTTTTAACATGTACAGCTGCTCTTTATTTGCATACATGAGCTTTGGAAATTTAAGTATGATGTTTTCTTTTGCCGAAAGCTTGGATGCAAGAAGTGGTCTCTGGTGTATCAGTACAATTCCTGCATTTAAGGAATCTTTTGCAGATTTGAATGAGATTTCTCTGCCGTCCAGAAAAATTTTGCCTGATGATGGAGCTATGTCTCCAGCTAGGATTTTTGCTAGAGTGGATTTTCCAGCTCCATTTTCACCAACAAGAGCATGAATCTTACCAGACTGGAATGTAAGCGATGCATTTTCCAGAGCTGTTTTGAGTGTATATTTTTTTGTAAGATTCTGCGTCTGTATTGTCATGTCTGTTTTATCAGTTTAAAGATTGTGGCAGTTCAAAGCTTCCGTCTTTTATTGATGCAATGAGTTCTGACATCTTGTTTCTTATGGCTTCTGGAACAGCTTCTTTATAGGCTGGATCAGATTCAAAGTATTCAGCATAGCCGTCTTTCATTCCGACTATTTTTGTTGTTCCCCAAGGAGTTTCTCCTTTCAAATACTGACTTACGGCTTCGTTTGCGGCAAAAGCCTGTTTTGTCATGCAGCATGAAATGATTACGCCAGGGGCTTTTTTAAATCCGTTTTCATCAAACCATACAATGTGAATTCCATGTTCTCGTGCTGAAGATATTACTCCCTGTGAAGCTCCTCCGCAAATAGGAAGAACTACATCAACTCCCGCTGAAACAAGTGCGTCTGTAATTTCTGCACCTTTTGAAGCGTCATACCAGTTGCCTACAATTCTGAAATCACAGCTTGTGCCGCTGTATGCGTCAGCAGCTCCTTTTGCAAAGTATGGATAAAGAATATTGTTCATTATTGGGTATTCCTGTGCGGCTACAAGACCTACCTTATGGCTCTTTGAATAGAGTCCTGCAATGTAACCAGAAAGATATGCCTGATCTCTCTGATTGTAGCTTACTGTGTAGATGCTCTGGTTGTTTTCAAGCTGTGCATCAAGGAATATGTATTTTTGATTTGGAAACTGCTTTGTAATCGGTTCTGCAATTTCAGGTAGTGACGGATTTGAAGAAATGATTACGTCATACTGGCCTGTTGCTGTAAGGGCTGTGAGCTTTGTACTCCATTCCGATTGGTTTGTTCCAGCTTCCATTATGTAAAGCTGAGCTTTCTGCTTTTCATCTGAAACAGATGCGTTGTATGTATCTACTGCTTCTTGTACTCCCTCTGCTACATGTGCATATGTAGGGGAGTCTGCCATGATTCCAGGGATGAATACTGCAATTGACGGAGCTTTTTCTTCTGTTTTCTTACTGCAGCCTGTAAATGTAAATGCACACATTGCTGCTGCAATGAGTGCTGAAATAATTGTAGAATTTCTATAATTGAATTTCATTGTTGAACCTCTGAGACAGAAATATAGTTTTATTTCAAACTAATGTCAATAGTTTTATTTCAAACTATTCTCTATGTTTTCATTTAGTTTTATAAGAAGTCCCAGCAATGTATTTTTCTGTGGTTCAGAAAAGTTTTTGTAGCATACAGTAATCAGGTCCTGAGAAATACCCGATGTAAGTTCGTTGTATTTTCTTCCTTTTGCAGTAAGTGACATGTATTTTGTTCTTGCATCTTCCTTTGAGTTTTCTTCTTTTATTAGACCTTCTTCCTTTAGTTTTCGTATAAGCACTGTTGTTGTAGATTTATTTCTGTTTATTGCCTGTGCTATGTCGGTCATGCTCATTGTCTTATTCTTTGAAAGAAGAAACAGTATGTGTCCGTGAGAAGATACTAGATTTCCTTTTTCTGAAAGTCGCTTGTTTGTGAAGTCAGCGGCATTTGCATGAATGCGCGATATTAATGCCATTACAGAAGATAAAGAGTATTCCATGGCTTTATTATATTTTACGATTATTCAAAAGTCCATTGGTTTTATTGACTGTATAGGCAAAAAAAAGTATTCTATGACCATGTTTAGATTTTTTCTTAAAAAGAATTTTTGTGATATTTGGGACAATTTATTCCATACTATTGTTGTAAATCTTTTGAATGTAGTTGTTTTTGCTGTTTCTGGCTTTATATGTATAATGAGTACCTACATTCCTGGCGGGGAAGTGAGCCTGAATGTTTATTCATTTCTTGCAATTCTTGTTTCTTCTGTTTTGATTAGTATTTTTACATTTGCAGAAGGTGACAATGCTTTAAAAATAGCCAGTTTTGAATCACCTAAACTTCATAATCTTTTTAAGAATATTTTTCCTTGCATAAAAGATGGTGCTTTGTTTGGACTTTTCATTACATTTCTTATTTGTGTTACGTTTACGAGCATTCCATACTATCTGCGTCTTGGTTCTTTGCTTGGTGTGTTTATGACTTCCATTGTTTTCTGGATTGTCCTCATTACAATTCTTTCGCTTCAGTGGTTTCTTCCCATAAGAAGCATTATGCATAACGGTTTTTTCAAATGCCTTAAAAAGTGCTATATCATTTTTATGGACAATGTTTTTTTTACTATCGGAGTAGGTCTTGTAAATCTTGTAAACCTGTTTGTAATGATATTCAGCCTTGGAATTTTGAATGGTCCTGCTACAATGACAATTACAACTACAGACGCATTGCGGCTGCGTCTCTACAAGTATGACTGGTACGAAGTGAATCCGAATTTGACAAAAGAGCAGCGTGCTGATGTTCCTTGGAAGGAATTGCTTGAAAAAGACCGCCGCATTCTTGGCCCTAGAGGCTGGAAAAGCTTTATTTTTCCTTGGAAAGATTAGTTCTGTCCAACAGTCTTTTGACAGCCTTAAAATCATAAATCTTGTAACTTATAATGTTTTTTGATATACTCTGTAAAATTATACGCTGTTACAATCCGGTGACAGCGGACAGGAGTTTTAAGATTTATGGAAAAAAAAGCATCTAATCAGCCAGATCATTCATGTACTCTGGATAAGATTATTTCATTGTGTAAGAGAAGAGGTTTTGTGTATCAGGCCAGCGAGATTTATGGTGGACAGGCCGGTGCATGGGATTATGGTCCTCTTGGCGTTGAGTTCAAGCGCAATATTCAGAATGAATGGTGGCATTACATGACACAGCTTCATGATGATGTTGTTGGTCTCGATTCTGCAATTTTCCAGCATCATACTACATGGAAAGCATCTGGTCACGTAGACTGTTTTTCTGATCCTATGATTGATTGTCTTGAGTGTCATGCTCGTCATCGTGCTGACAAGCTCATTGAAGACTGGTGTTCTGCAAATAACTTTACAACAGAAAAGCCTGTTGATACTATGTCTCACGAAGAAATGAAGGCTTTCATAGATGAGCATATCAATTGCCCTACATGCGGTAGCAAGGAACGTAAATATACTGCTGTAAGAGAGTTTAATCTTATGTTCAAAACTTATCAGGGACCTATTGCTGATGAGTCTCATTTAATTTATCTGCGTCCAGAAACCTGCCAGGGCATTTTTACTGACTTTAAAAATATCGTTCAGTCTAACCGCATGAAAATTCCTTTTGGAGTTGCACAGGTTGGAAAATCTTTCCGTAACGAAATTATCTTTAAGAATTTTATTTTCCGTACATGCGAGTTTGAGCAGATGGAAATGGAGTATTTCTGTAAACCTGGAACTGAAGACGAGGTTTTTGAGCGTTGGAGGCAGGATCGCTGGCAGTTCTATCTTAAGTACGGCATCCCAGAAAAGCAGCTTAAATGGCATCATCATGATAAGCTTGCTCATTATGCAAAGGATGCTTATGACATTACTTACAATTTCCCTATTGGATTTGAGGAAGTTGAGGGCATTCACAGCCGTACAGACTTTGACTTGAGTCAGCACATGGAATATTCTAAGAAAGACATGAGCTACATGGATCAGGAAGATGGAAACAAGAAATATGTTCCTTATGTTATTGAGACTTCTGCAGGTCTTAATCGCAATTTCCTAATGTTCCTTTGTGAGGCCTATGAAGAAGAAAATGTAGGTACTGATGGAAAAGAAGATTATAGAACTGTTTTGCACCTTGATCCTCGACTTGCGCCTATTACAGTTGCAGTCCTTCCTTTGATGAAAAAAGACGGACTTGCAGAGCGTGCAAAGGAAATTCAGCATCTTCTCAAGGAAGACTTTGTAACTGATTTTGATACATCTGGAACAGTTGGCAAGCGTTACCGCCGTCAGGATGAAGTTGGAACTCCGTTCTGCGTAACAGTTGACTATGATACTATTCAGGAAACTAAAGAAGACGGTTCTAAGAATGACTTGTTTAATACTGTAACTGTACGTTTCAGGGATTCTATGGAACAGGAACGAGTTTCTGTTGATGATCTGATTCTTTTTATTCACAAGTCAATCAAAAGCTATAAGCCTGTTCAGAGGTAATTGACGTGGAATATGTTGCACTTGGAAAAACAAATCTTCTCGTTAGTCGTACGGCTTTCGGTGCAATGAGCCTTGATTGTAAGGAAATTGAGGCTTATGGCGATAAGGCTGAAGAAAAGGTTTGTTCCCTTGTGCATCAGGCTTATGATGGCGGTATTAATTTTTTTGATACCGCTCATTCCACGCCTGTATGTGAAAAGCGTCTTGGAAAGGCCCTTCATGGCATTCGAAAAGATGTTCTTCTTGCGACAAAGACTGATGCCTGTGATGCTAAATCTTTACAGAAAGATTTACCTGAAAGTCTTTTTGCTCTTGAAACAGATTCGATAGATTTATATCAGCTTGAAAATCCCCCTTTTCTTCCTGTGAAAAATGGTTCCGATGGTTTGTATGATGTTTTAGTTTCTTTAAAAAAACAGGGCATTATAAAGCATTTTGGAATTGTTACGGAAAATTTGGAACTGGCTCGTGAAGCTATTTTAAGTGGTTTGTATGAAACTGTGCAGTTTTCTTTTAACATGATTTCTAGCGATGTTACTGAAAATTTGGTAAATTTGTGCGATGAAAATGATGTGGGATGCATAGCTATGCAGCCCTTAAACGGCGGAATTGTAAAGAACATTCCTCTTGCCCTTGGATTTTTACAGCAGTACGAAAATGTAATTCCTGTCTGGGGAACTCATACACAGGAAGAATTAGGTCAGATTCTATATTTCAACGATCATCCGCCTGTTATAGATGAAAAATTTAAACAGGAAGTCAAGAGAATCAGGCAGTTTTTTAATTGATTTTCCTTATTGTGCCTGCTATTTTTTTATAGCTTTAAGCATGTCTTCAACTTCTGCTTTGTTAAGAACTCTTACAATCTTGAGTCTTAATGCGTCTATCTGTACAATTTTAGGATTTCCTGCCGCGTCAGTTTCACCTATGATCTGAACAAAAGGTGTCTTTGGGTTGCCTACAGATACATCAACAACCTGTGCTATTCTTCCATTTGATAGATAGACATATACACCGATAGGGTAGAGTGAAATGCTGTACAGGAGCGATTTCAGTATTGTCTCTTCATACTGTCTGTTTGTATTTCTGAGCATTTCTATTAAAGCTTCAAAAGTACTGCGTTCTTCTCTGTATTCACGTGATCCAGAAATGGCTTCAAAAGAACATGCAACTGCTATGATTTTTGCATACAGTGAAGTTTTTTCTCCTGTAATGTGCCTTGGATATCCAGAACCATTTATACGCTCATGATGCTCAAGAACACCCATCTGAATGTTTGTAGAAAAATTTGCTTTTTTCAGAATATTATAGCTGACTATAGGATGTGTATTTACCATGAGCTTTTCTGGTGCAGAAAGCTGTTTGTCATTCATGTAAAGCTGAGGCGGAAGTAATATCATGCCTATTTCGTGAAGAAAACTTGCAACTCCTAGTTCAACAAGCCTGTCTTCCGGCATTTTTAACTGCAAGCCTATTGTTATGCATACTACGGTAGAACGGATACTGTGATTTATAAGGAAATTTTTATCATACATTGTTGGATCAGAAATGATTCTGAGAACATAGCTGCGGTTAGCTTTTATGAAGGCAATAAACTTTGTTACCTCACTTGTAATTTCCTGATTGTTTAATTCTTTTGTTGTCGCATAAAGCATGTAAACTTTATTCAGATATGCCGTAAACTCTTTATATATTTTTTTTGCGTTTTCAAGTTCAGCCGGATTATTTGCAAAAGTCATAGATGATGCTGTTGCATCTGAAACTTCTTGTGACGGAGTTTTTTGCTCTTGAGGAGTTCCTTTTGGAGTTTCTGCTTTCACGTCCTGTACGGGTGCTGTAGAAGTTTCGTCTCCAAGAAATTCGCTTGCATCTACCGATTCTGTTTTTTTTCTTATATTTTCTACTTTTTCTTCTGAAATAAGATTTGGTTCTTTATCTACATATTTTGTAGTATCTTGGTTGGCAGCTGGTTGGGCTGCATCAGAATGCTGCTCTGAAGCCTTAGATGCTGATTCTCCGCCATTATCAGATCCGTTTGAGTATAACTTTGTAAAATGCCATTCCTGTATTGATTTTAATAGAGAATTTTCAATAGTACAATTTGCTGGTATCAAAAGGAAAGCATTGTCTATGTATACATTATCATTGAATATTGTTAATGCTTTTATTTTTTCAACGTCAAACGAATTCATTTATGTCTCCGTATCTCCTTTCTATTTATCGGTAAACTTTATACTATTTATAAGGATAATATGAAATTTATAAGAATAAACTCAAAAAAATGGTGTATTTAATAAAAATAAGAGTCAAAGAAACCCTTTGACTCTTAACATGAGAGGTAAAAAGCATTTCATGACAGGCGTCTGGATGTCAAAGACACGTCTGTCACGAAATGTATAAGGTAAATCCTAATAGAAGTTTTTACACTCAATTAGTATGGACCTTAATCACAATCTAATTCTATTATCGGTGTAGAGGCATGGAACTTAACTAAAAGTTTGAAAATTTAACGGTAGAAAGAGTCTTTAAGTATTCATGAATGGCTTTTGTCAGTTCTGCATAGATTATTTTACTGTAATATAATGATTTCAGGTGAGGTTCCTGCGGTAAATCTTTTGTCAGTTCTTTTATTTTTCGTTCTGTAGGAAATACTAATGATGCAGCATCCTTTGCCTCTGAATTCATTATTTTTGCATCAACCAAAGACAGTTCCTGAAATATTTCAGGAGCTTTCAGCCTGTTTTTTATTGCTTTGTCACAGAGAGCCAGTCCCTTTTTTGCTATAGCATCAAGCATTTCAAGGTTTGAAATAAAAGAACTGTATACAGTATTAAAATCTGATTTTAATGAGGATTGACGGTATTGCTCTGCTACATTCTGAGCGATAGCAAAAAACTCTTTTTTTACCCCTGATAAGTCAGGTAATGCAAGCAGGTCTTTTACATCGGCACTGTAAATATTTTTTATGGCAAGGCTTTCTTTTGTAATGGAGTATGTTCTTGTGCCTTCTTCCTCTGCAATCTGACAGTTGTTTTCAAACCACCAGGAAAATAAAGACATGCGCTTGTCTGTTAAAAGTTTTTTTCCGTTATAGTCCTGAGCATAAGTCGGATATGCACTCATAAGGGCCGTTGTACTTTGTGTCTCAGAAGAATTTATTCTGTTAGACACCCGATGTTCCCTTTCTTCAAACTGAGAACCCCTTATATGCGTCTGTTTACCTGGAAATCCTAAATCCATTCCTGCAATAAAAATCTCTTTTGCACCACAGATCCGTGCAAAATCCCATGCTGTTGTAGAAACGCTACCGCCTGCACCAAGCTTGCCTTTTTGACCCATTTTTTTTTCAAAGTATTGCCCGATAGGAAACATTGACGAACATAATACGATTTCTTTGCAGTTGAATCTGAAAACGGAAGGCCATGCTGCACTTTCGGTAACAAGAATGGATGTTGGCGCACTTAAAAACTCAAGGTGCATGGCACATGCATATTGAGGATCGACTAGAATAATAAAATCTGGTTCAATTCCGCATGCAAGGCATGAGTGTAAAGCTGTATCGACGCAGATTATAATGCTTCTTTTTTTCAATTCTTTTAAATATGGTAATATAGTCGCAAGACTTGGACCTGCTGCCAAAACAACAAATGGAATTGGGCTTGAAAGCTTTTTATTTACTCCTGCATACTTCTGGATTCCGTCTAGAATTTCCAGCTTACGAAGATTTCTGCAGCTGTTGTTCAGCCACAGGTGAGAGAATTTTTCAAGTGTATTTGTATTTATTGTATCTTTCTGTTCATTTTTTTTGATTATTGATTTTACTGCTTCTGCATAGTCCTTACAGTGGGCAGTTTGAGAGGGAATTGTAAATGTATACAACTGAGAACTTTTATATTGAGAAAGAATTTGTTGAATTGCATCAACATTTGCTTTTACTGCAATGATTAGGTTTTCATGATTAAGAATAGAGGACCAGTCAAGAACACTGAATGCCATGAGCAAGTAATTTGGGTCTGGTTCTATTATTATTACAGGTACAGACGGATGTTTTTTTACAAATTCAATAGGTGCATAGCCTAGTCCAAAACTAATAAATACAGCAGCTTGGTATGCATCTTCTGAAAAATTAGCGACAAATTGTTGAGCTTCTCGCTCAGGATTATATTTTGAATGAAGGGCAAGTTTATTGTCCATTACTGTAGGAGAACCGTTCTTTGCATTTTCAATATTTAGCGGAAGAGGATTTTTTTCAAAGCTGTCAAAATCATCTTTGAGCATTTCGCTTAGCGATGGAAAACGTTTTTCAAAAAGTGCATAATTTTTATTCAAGAATGAGTTCAATGGTCATGTTCTCCGTAACTGGCGTTCCCGGCTCTGGATTTTGAGAGACAACCCAGCCTTCTCCATGTATTATGAAATTATAGCTTGTCTGATCTAGAAGAGGCAGAATGTCTCTTTTGGGCCTTCCTGTAAAGTCTGGTACGATTTTTCCTATAGCTAAAGGCGTATTTTCTTTGATAGATATTGTTCCTGAATGCTCCAGACTTGCAGCGTTGTTTCTGTTCAATCCCAAGTGGTTTATTATTTCATCAGCAGTTTCTGCAATTACAGGTGCAACTATACGGCCTGCATAAGTTTCTCCCTTTGCTTTTTCGATAATGATGTATAGGATTATTTCAGGGTCTTCAACTGGGAAAATTGCCAGACAGTTTGAAAGAAAGTCTGTATCGCTGTATCCACCGTTTACAGGATCTGCCATCTGTGCTGTACCAGTCTTTACTCCTATGGAAATGTCGCTAAGGTTTGCATTGTGCCCAGTTCCGCTTTGGGCTGTTGTTTCCATACAGCTTAAAATATATTGTGCTGTTGATGATTTTAGTACCCGTTCTTCATATTCTGGCTTGTGTACGTATTTTTCCGTTCCATTTCTGTCTGTAATACGATTTATTACAGTTAATTTTATTGGCACCCCCTTGTTTGCAAGGGCTGTGGCTGCATGTACCATCTGCAATGCATTGACACTTATTTCCTGACCGATTGACATTGTTGGCTTGCTTCGTGCAGACCAGTATTTGTCATCAGTATTTTTGACAGAGCCTTTTGACTCTGATGGTAGTTCAATGCCAGTTTTTTCCCCAAAACCAAATTTGTGTATGTATGAAAGAAACGTATTTGTGTCAATAAACTCACTCATCTGTGCCAAGGCATCATTGCATGAATATTTTAAGGCTTCTCGTGCAGAAACCCAGCCATGGTGGTCAAGACATGTAATTTTAAAATGCTCTCCTAAATTCGTTGTCTGCTCATAGATTCCGTCACATAAGAATATTTTATCTGTTGAAAAGGCACCTGAATCTATGAATGTTGCTGTCGAAAAAATCTTGAAGACGCTTCCTGGTTCATAGGCTGTTGCTGCCGGTCTGTCTATAGTTTCTTCCGGTTTTGCAGACGTAAAGTAGTTTAAGTTTGCCGAAGGCAGGCTGATATAGGAAAGAATTTCTCCGTTACGGGCATTAGCGGCTATAATCATCATGTTTTCTGCTTGTGTTTTTTCAATTGTTTTTTGTGCAATCTTTTCAAGCTTGTACTGTAAGTTTGCATCTATCGTAAGATATACGTTGTCTCCATAAAGGTCTTCTGTTGTATCATTTTGAATTGCAGGTGACAGAATGTCTTGTTGTGAATATTCAATACCGCTTAACCCTTTACCGTCATCTCCCATGTAGCCTATAAGCTGGCTTGCAAGATTATCTTCTGGATATATTCGTCCAGGAATTTTGTCAAACTGGCAGAATGAAATGAAGTTGTTGTTTCTAATTATTTCTGAAAGATAATTATATTCGTCCTGTGTAAGTTTTTTTTTAAGATATATAAAATTACTTCCTTTATTCATCGTAATGCGAGAAGCAATGTCATTTGCATTCATGTCTAGTGCTGGTGCTACGGCTACAGAAAAGCCTGCGACATTTTTTATCATCTTTGGAGTTATTCCGAAATGATAGAAATTAGTCTGTACGGCAAGAGGCTTTCCGTTTCTGTCCACAATAGAACCCCGTTCGACAGTGTGAGGCTTCGTCTTGAACGGTCTTTTTGGAGAAAATGCAAGTTTTGCATATTGTACATAAATTGTTATGAGTCCTGCCATCATAATTGACAGAACAAAAATAACTCTCCATTTTATAAAGAAAGAATTTAATTGCATAAAGCTTTTCCTAGTATATTGTAAACAGGAATAAATCCGTAACTTCGTGAATCAATGGAATCTGTATAATTGTCTCCTATTGCAAGAATCATTTTTTCTGGCACTTTGCTGAAAGCCTTCATTGATTCAAACTGTTCTTCAGTGAGAGGGTAGTCGACATTGTTCACTCTTAAAGTATATCCTTTATCTGACGAATATTCCAGTGGACACAGAGATGTTGCAGTACATCTTTTTATGACAAGCCTGTTGTCGTGCATGTATATTACAATGTCGCCGCATTTTGGTGTGTTCCACGCACACATAAGGGTACTGCCGAACGGCTTTACAAGGCCATATGCCAATTTGTTTACTACTACTGCTTTTCCGTTTTGTATTGTCGGTTCCATGGAAGAGCCGCTAATGTGTACTATATCTATAATGAATAACTTTACAAGCATTCCCAGTATAATTCCTGTAAAAATGCATAGTAAAAATGAGTTCCGTCTAAGATGTTCCATTCTGTTTCTTGGTTTTATATTCTAATATCGAAATTGAATTATGTCGATAGTAGATACATGGAAGTTATAAGTTTTGCAAATACTGCTGTACTTCGGAAATCTTCCGGTACAGTTTCATCTTATCCTCAAATATTTAATTATCCGAATACATATAGAAAATCTTCTGTTGCTGATAGAGTCGAAAGACCTTCAAGAAAAAAGCTAAATCCTTTGTATATACTTATTCTTCCATTGTGCATTCTCATATCTGTAGGACTCATTGTTGCGCTGAATAATTATGAAAATCATGCCCATATTGTAAAATTTGACCTTTCTGACATTGCGGAAGAGGAATTTCTTAATCAGGCAATGTTTGAATGTGCAAAAAATACTGAGACTTTTTTTAATACAGAAGGCTATGTAGTTCAGGGAATTGGAGAGGCTTCCGTTTCTGAATTTGTATTTAAAGAACCTGTCACCTATCAGGATTATACCGTTAAATCTGGGGATACTATAAGCTCTATTACCTATAAATTCGGACTTTCAAACATTTCAACTTTAATAGCAGTAAATGACATTTCGAATGTACGCTATTTAAAATTTGGGCAAAAATTACGAATCCCTTCTGTGGACGGTCTTTTGCATACTGTTTCTTCCAGTGATACTCTTGAAAGCCTTAGTGCAAAATATCATGTGACTGTAGAAGATATACTTGATATTAACGATTTGGACAGCGAATCTCTTTCTGTCGGTCAGTCCTTGTTTATTCCTGGAGCAAAACTTGATAATAAGTCTCTTCAGAAAGCTATGGGTGAATTGTTTTCATGGCCAATAAAAGCTTCTTGGAGGCTTTCTTCTGCATTTGGTTCCCGTTCTGACCCAATTAGCGGTGCAGCTTCTTATCATACGGGAATTGATATGGCTTGTCCTCAGGGGACTTCCATAAAGGCTGCCATGAGCGGTACTGTTGTGTATGCAAACTGGTCAAACGTATTTGGAAATTACGTAATAATCAAACACATTGACGGATATCAGACATTGTACGGTCACATGCATAAAATAAAGGTAAAGCAGGGGCAGTTTGTATCTCAGGGACAGGAAATTGGCCTTGTAGGAAATACTGGTTATTCAACAGGTCCTCATCTGCATTTTACTGTCTATAAAAATGGAAAGCTTGTTAATCCGATGTCTGTATTAAAATAGGGTGTGCTGATGAAGCAAAAGGTACATTCTTTTTTTGCTGTCATTATTACTTCCGCTTTTTTTTGTTTTTCCAGCATTTGCCATGCATTGCCTCCAAAAACTTTTGGAGGTTTGGATTTAAATGAACGGGATGAGCTACTTTTTACTGTGTCTCAGGAGTATAAAACTCTGTTTTCTGTTCAATTGGCAAAACAGGGGTTGGACTCGGAATTTAAAAAATTAACATGTTATCCGGAACTTCTAACTCCTCTTCCTTTTTCGGATTCACTTTTAATAAGAAATAAATACGGCAGTGCGGTTTATTCCAATGTTGAAAAAACTTTAAAATGGATTTCGGATTCTGAAGACTTACGGCCAATAAAGATGAGTCCCGATGGAAAATGGTTGTGCTATGTAGAAAAAGAAATTTCTGGAACTGAAAAACTTTTACTTCAGAATACATCTACAGGAGAAAAAAAACTTCTTGTAGAAAAGATATCTGTTGAAACTGGCTGCGTCAATGTAAAATGGTCACCAGACAGTTCTTTCGTATTATATGAAAAGAATGGCTTTATATATTTTATGAACCCTGAAATGTCTTTCAGAAATGTAAGCCTTTCAGAAAAGTATCGAAAAATAGGCAAAGGTACAATTCAGAATGTTGAGTGGACTTTGCAGAAGAGCCTTTTATACATTGATGGTGACATCATATATCGAATACATGAAAGCGAACTTTATATTAGGGGATTGTATTCTTCTTTTACAGGTGGTGGAGCTGTCATTGGAAGACTTTTATATGCATTTGATTCTTCTCAGGATTGTTTCTGGTGCAATTCCGATGGTTCTCAGCTTGTAATTAATACGGGTAATAAATTTGTTACGTATTGTATTGTAAATGAAGAAAAATATGACTTTGTGCAGCCTGTCATTCAGCAACCTTTGAGCATTGTTCCTGGTGCACCTCTTGGCTGTAGCGTATTCTGGCAGTTAGATGGCACTCCTATTTTATGGATTGATTATATTCGTTACGCAGACAAAAAAAACATTTGTTCCGTATATTCTTTATCTGATAAAATTCATTTAATTTCATCTGCAAGTAATTCCATTGCACCTGTTCTGTCGCCAGATCGAAAATATGTTGCTTTTTCTGACGAATCGACTTTCCTATTGTACAGCCTTGACGGATGGAAAGAAACTCTTGCCATTACGGGGCAGAATATTGTATCTGCGGCATGGAACAATATTTCCGGCATTTATATTGGCGGAAAAGAAACTGTACGTTATCTGGAATTCAAGGAGATTGATTATACCGTAACTAAAAAAGACTCTGTAATGTTTTTGTCTTCTGTATATAAATCTTTTTGGCATGAAGGTTCTGTTGCAGCCTATACTTCTTCTTCATCACCTGCCTATCTGTACAATACAGACTTGAATACTTGGAAAGAAATTGATAACTCTCAAAACGAGAATCCTTCTGCTGCAATGGTACAGACAAACTCTAATTTCCGTGTATTTATTGGCGAAGCCGATAATACGAACTATACTAATTCTGTATATATACGTACACTTGATAAAAATGCATTTACATATCCTTTGGACGGAAAGGCTCAGCAGATTGCTCCTGTTCGAAAAAAAGCATCGCTTATTTTTGACGCGGCATCAGATGCAAAGGGCATAGGAAGAATATTATACATACTTAATAAATATGATGCATGCGGTACATTCTTTATAAATGGTGAGTTTATTCAGAGGTATCCTTTAGAAACAAAGCTTTTGTCTGATTCGGGCAATATATGTGCTTCAATGTTTTTTTGTAATGTAGATTTGCTTAACACAACTTATATGGTAGATTCTGACTTTATTCGTCAGGGGCTTGCCAGAAATGAAGATGATTTTTACATGGTCACTGGTAAGGAACTGTCTTTACTGTGGCATGCACCATTCAACCGCTATAATTCTGTTATAAAGGAAGCTGGTTCTAAATCGGGCTATCTTTATGTTGATGCCAGTAAAATAGAATATGACTGTCTTGTCATTCCTCTTTCCGTAGGGACAGCTGACAGGGATTTGGAAGCCGTTATTGTGTCTCTTATAAATGACGGCTATGAATTTGTCTCTGTTCTTGACCTTATTGAAAAATCAAGTTCTATAAGCGAATAAATTAATTTTCCGTAAAGTCTGCCAATAATGTTTGCTGATTCTACATCTCTGTCTGCGACTAGAGGAATCGTTAATAATGTTGTGGAACCTATTTTGTATGAAATTTTCCCGCATTCGGTTCCTTTTTTTATATTGCCTAAAAGACAGTGGGGCATGGTTACTTCTGTGTGAATGGCAGATACAGATTCCTCTGGTGATGAGCCTGTTATAAACGGTACTGTAAAAACTTCTGAAAATGCAGGAATCAGCTTTATGAACTTCTGTTTCGAATCTGCTACACCTATTGCAAAATCATGTATTCCCTGCTTTGGATGATAGTCTGCAAAACTTGAAAACGCATAGTTAAAAAGCGTCAGGTTATCTGCAACTCTATAGGAATTTCCTTCAGCCGTAGAATGTCCCGGACCTCTCATCGTTACTGACAAAAATCTATTTCCGTTCCTTTTCGCCGTCACCGCAATGTTGTAGCCGCTTTCATCTATGTAGCCGGTCTTTAATCCATCGCAACCGGCTATCTTTCCAAGCAATTTGTTTGTATTGCTTTGTTTTATGGCAAGTGACTGAACCTGAGGCTTCTTTTCGGGAGGAAGGTTTTTTTCCTGAGGATAGACGAGCTGGTTCTTTGAGTGAAACTGTTCCAGTGATTGCGGGTACTTGTTTATGTACATTCTTGCGAATGTTGCAAATTCCCTTGCAGTAGTTACATTTCGTTCACTGTAACCGCTTGATTCTACAAAATGTGTATGTTTAAGTCCTAGTGAAGCAACTGCATCATTCATTCTTTTTACGAAATCTTCCATGTTTCCGCAGACATAATATGCAGCAGCAATTGAGGCATCATTTCCGCTGGCAATGGCAAGCCCCAGCATCAGTTCCTTCAATGTTACCCTTTGATTTTTTCCCAAATACATTCTTGAGGCATCTGACGGAAGGTTTTCTGACCAGCATTGGGGTGGCAGTGGTACAACGTCATCAAGCGAAACTTCATGATTTTCAACTGCCTGAAAAAGTACATACATCTCTACGATTTTTGTAAGGGATGCAGGAGGTATTGGTTCATCGGCATTTTTTTCGTATAGGATGCTTCCTGTAACTGTGTCAATCAGAATTGCACTTCCTGCATGTATTATAAAATCTGGCTTTGCAAGATTATATGGCAGTTCTGAAAGATTTATTTCTGTTCTGACTGGGAACTTTTCATCAAGTTCTTGCTTCAACTGAACTTTCTGTTCTTCCGTAAGTTCCTGCACATAATTTTCTGCCCGTATCATCTTACGAACGTCACTTATGCAGAAGCTACAGAAAATGCATAAAGCGGAAAGTATTATAAAGAATATTAAGGGAAGTTGTATTTTTTTTATTTTTGTCATACCTTTTCCTGTGTACTTTTATATACGTGAAGCTCTGTTTCTTAACATTAAATCTGCAAGCGTTATTGATGTCATTGCTTCTATAACTGGTACTATTCTGGGGCAAAGGCAAACATCATGTCTTCCTGCAATCTGCATTATTTCATCTTCATTATGTGTATTTATTGTCTTTTGTTGTGTAAATATACTTGGTACAGGCTTTACTGCAACTCTGAAAACAATTTCATCACCCCTTGTAATGCCGCCCAAAATTCCGCCTGCATTATTAGAAAGAAATTCTGGACCTTTCCTCATTTGATCATTGTTTTCTTTTCCTGTAAGCTCTGCTGCATTAAATCCTGTTCCAAATTCAATGCCTTTTATAGCACCTATTGAAAGCATTGCATGTGCCAAAAGTGCGTCAGCTTTGTCAAATACAGGCTCGCCCAATCCTGAAGGAATTCCTTTTACGACACATTCAATAATGCCTCCTGCCGAATTTCCTTCTTTACGCAACTGTTCAATTTTTTCATTCATTTCTTGTGCAGCCTTGCAGTCTGCAGCTCTTAATGCATTCTTTTCAATTTCGTCTAAATTTATGGTTTTACAGTAAATTCCTGCTGCTGCAAGTGTATATGCTGTTATTGAAACTCCGTAGTGATGAAGGAACATTGAAGCTACAGCTCCTGCTGCAACCCTTGCACTTGTTTCTCGTCCGCTGGATCGACCACCACCACGATAGTCCCTTATTCCGTATTTTTCAAAATATGTAAAATCTGCATGCCCAGGACGGAACTTATCTTTTATGTTTGAATAATCCCCTGAATGCTGATTGTTGTTTCGTATTAGTATTGCTATTGGAGTTCCTGTAGTTTTTCCTTCGAAAATGCCACTGAGTACTTCTGCCTTGTCGCTTTCCTGCCGTGCCGTTACAGATGCATTGTTTTTTGCTCCAGGTTTTCTTCTGTCCATTTGCATCTGCAGATAATCTTGGTTAAATTCAATTCCTGAAGGACATCCGTCTATGATGCATCCGAGTCCTTCTCCATGGCTTTCTCCAAAAGTTGTGACTTTAAATGCTTCTCCAAAAGTATTTCCGGCCATGCACTGTACCCCCTTTTATTACGGCAATGATATATTCTTATCTTACTGTACTTTTTTAATCAACTCAATACGGCTATGCACGGAAAGTTTCTTGAATATATTCTTATTGTGTGTTGCTACTGTTGCTGGGGAAATGTTCAGCTCCTGTGCAATTTCCTTGTCACTTCTTCCTACTGAAATTAAAAGTGCGATTTCTTTTTCTCGTGGTGAAAGGTTTGCTTTTTCAAGCTGACTGGTTTTTGCATCTGACTGCTTACTGTCAGATGAAGGTTTTTCAATTGCAATGTTGTAATTACTTATTACAGCTTTGTTAAGCTGATTTAAAACAGAATTTTTCGCTTTGTATGTAGTTGAAATTACCGAAGAAATCTGATTGAAAAAATCAATTGTAGAAAAAGGCTTTACAAGGCAGGACGATACTCCTGCCGCATACAGTTCCTGTATTCTGTCATATTCAGAAGAGTGCAATAGCATGATGAATGGTATATTCTGCAAGGCTTCAGCTCCTTTGCATTTTTTAAACAGTTCTGTACCAGAAATCATTGGCAGACTATATTCTGCAACTATAATATCTGGCAGCAAATGATTTTCATTCAGAGTATTCCAGGCTTCAAGTCCTGTTGATGCTGTTTTGACAATGCCGTATTCCTGTAAAATATTTTTAAAGTATGAAATGTTGACCAAGTTGTCTTCTGCTATGAAAATTGACAGAGGCGTATCTTTAAAATATGAAAAAGGAAGTTTGATTGGTATTGGCTTTTTATCCTTGTTAAGATCTGGATTGTAAAAGGATTTAGTGCAGATAATATCGCTGTTTTTTATCATATCCAGATGTTTTACCTTTACTTGTGCCGTAAACAGAAATCCTTTTGGCAGAGACTTTACACAAAGATTTCCGTTGTAGAGCTTGCATGCCCTGTGTATCATCTCAAATTCATAAGTATCAGTTTCTTCTGTATAATCACTTTTGTCAGAGTTGTATTTCGAAAGAATTTTTTTTAGTGTTTTATGCTCTTCTGACGCAATTTCATTTTGCAATGTGTAGGTTAGCATATCGTCTGCATAATTCAAGGTTATTGAAACGATGGAATCTGAAACTGTAAGTTTTATTACAGAACTTGCAAGGCTTGCAAAAATGAGTTGCAGTATATATGGATTTGTACAAACATAGGTATCCTCTTCTATTGATGATTGTACATTTATTTTTATACGGTTTCTTTTTGCCATTGTTTCTATATGCATAAGGCAGTTTGAGAAAAATGATTGCAAGAGTATATTAGACTCGTACATGTCCTGTTTTGTACGCATTTTTAAAGTTGTATTCAAAAAAGACTGCGACTTTACAAGATAATAGTGTATGAGATTTTTTATTTCTTTGCTGCCGTATGTGTTAAAGCTTAAGTCTGGCATGTTAAGTGCATTGATTGCCATTGTATTCATGTCTATTAATTGATGTATTGTTGTTATGTAAAATTTATTATCAATTTCATTTGTAATGTGCTTTTTCTCCAAACTTTCTATCTTTGTGTGCAAGTCTTTGAATTTAGTGCGTATGTTTTTTACAGAGGCTTGTAAGAATGGCAATATAAATATTAAGAATGAAAGATATTTGAACAGATATACGTCTTTGTTGAAAAAATAAAAACTTGCATTTGAAATAATGAGCAGAATGGAACAGATGT
>CAMVHR010000025.1 GCA_947167345.1 uncultured Treponema sp. | reverse complement strand
GTCAATCTAGAGTATCGCACTTTTCTCGTATATTAAAAATCATATCAACTTCTCCATAGATAAGTTTATCTTTATTATAAGATATAAAAATGCAGAAGAGAATATCTTTTTGATAAGATGCACAATTATAGCGATGAAATGCAAGGTATAGAATTAATGCACAGGAGGCGTTAGCAATTTTTCCATGAGTAAAAATTTTCCTTTACGCCAGTCGGCTGTTCCTGTTTTATGATAGCCTGCTTTTTCATATAGCCTGAGTGCATAAGGATTTTCTGTAAAGACATCCAGTCTGATTGATTTTACACATTCCTTCTGTAATTTTTCTTCTATACAAATAAGAGTTTTCTTTGCAATTCCCTGCTTTTGAAATTTAGGATTAACACAAAGACGGTGGATTACGCAGAAATTTTCTCCGCTGTAAGTCCACTCTGCTGAAAAATAAGCTTCGTCCTGCCATTTATTTAAAACAAACACGACTGCAATTTCGTTGTCCATTATTCCCACAAAAAGATTTCCGCTGTTTAAATCGTTAATGAAATCTTCTTTTGTCGGATAAATTTCATCCCATTGATGAATATCATTTTGCTCCATTACATCGATTGCATTTTTTACCAGTTGACAGATTTCATCTATGTCATCTTGAGTTGCTTTTCTGAAATTCATTTTTTTCCATTCTGTTTTTGTTATGCATGATACATGCGTAATTTCGTTTGCTTCATCTGGATATTCTTTTTCAAAATGCATGCCGATTGATTCTGCTGTTTTAAATGACGGCACATTTGTATATTTGCAGTAAGAATATAGTGCAGGATATTCTGTGTTTGAGAATGCCCAGTCGCGAACAGCAATTGCAGCTTCCTTTGCATACCCTTTGCGCTGACAGTCTTTTCTAATATGGTAGCCAATTTCTGGAAGCATCTGGCCTTCAATATTCTGTAGAGTAAGACCGCAGTCCCCAATCATTTCTCTTGTTGACTTTAAGCACACCGCCCATAATCCAAAACCATTTTCTTTGTATCGGTTAATGTTGCGTTCTATCCAGCTGCGTACCCGCTCTTCATCAAAAGTGTAAGGGTAGTGCTGCATAATATCTGGATCTGACAGAACTGCATAAAGAGCATCATAATCTGCCATGGTCATTTCTCGTAAAAATAATCTTTCTGTCTCAATTAACATTTTTTTCTCCTGCATTATTGTTTATCCTTGATTTCCTGTTAAAAGTAAAATATATCTTCGAATTTTTTATCTAAAGCAACGCATAAAATAAGGGCAAGTTTTGCAGTGGGGCAAAACTGACCTGTCTCTATGGAACTGATTGTGTTACGTGAAACTCCTACTAATTCTGCAAGAGCATTCTGTGAAAGATTTTTTTCAGCACGAATTTCTTTAAGGCGATTTTTCAAGACCAAGTTATCGTTCATGCAAAAGTTCCTTAAGTGTTTGTAATACTATCTGTATTGATGCGTCCTGTAATTTGGAAAACAAAAACAAGAGTTAATAAAATAAAGATTGCAAGATAGCACAGTGCGACAAAAAGCTCATGCCATTTTTTCATCTTAAAGAATTTTATAAAGAAAGCAACGGTAAGCATGCCAAAGAAAATAATCCAACACTGTACATTTATACGTCTTGTAAAAATCCAGTTTAAGACAGAGATAAACAGGCATAGTCCAAACGAAGAAAAATATGCTGCCATTACTGCCGTTTTCTGAACTTCAAAATCGAATATGTCTTTGTTATTATTTTCTTTCCTGCTTTGCTCCAAAATTTCTTCTTTTGTCATTTCAGTTCCCCCTCTTATCTGTTAGTTATTTTATAGGTAAACACATTCTTTGGACAAGATGAAACACACTCTCCGCACAGAATGCATTCTGCTGTACGAATGTCATTTACTTTATTGGATAAAACAAATGACTTTACATCTACACTCATCTTACATACTTTGTTGCATTTTCCACATTCAATACAATTGTCTTTATGCATTTTAATTTTTAACTGAGGCAAATGAAGGGCACTCCCCAACTTATAGCCCAAAATCATAAACGGAGCCATCCAGCAGATATAGTGGCAACTTGCTCTTTTGCCATGAACAATTGCAGGAATTAAAAACAAAAATATAATGCCGTAATAAATTGTATAGCAATAAATATTAGAAATTGATATGCCATGTTCAGTCTTGAAAAATGGCTGAATTGTATAGTTACCCTTACCAAGAATGTGACATACAATTACACCCGAAAGCCATACAAACCATATTCCATATTTTAGATAATTGCGCCAGCCCTGTTTAGGAGTCTTCGGAGAAAAATGTTCAAAGCATTCGCTCATGCCGCCCGCAGGACATAAAAAACCGCACCATAGTCGTCCGAAAAATATTCCCAGTAGGAACATCAGCGTAAACACAATAAAGCTACCGTTGATGATATGCTGCATTGCCGCCATAATTATTATGTATGGAGAAAAATACCAGATTGTAATTGGAAACAACAGCATTGAAAATGTTATCAGAAATTTACGTATGTTCTGGAAAGTCATAAAATCCTCCGATTTCGTCTGCCAAGTAAACTATGCAACTGATTACTTTATATCATTACCAAGTAAACTTGTCAAGGATTTTTTATTTCTTGTGCCATCTTTTGAATTTTAGCTTTCCAGGTATCAACAAGTTCTGAAGGTTCTAAAGGCCTAACCTCTGGCCCCCATCCAAGAACCCAGCGTAGGATTGGTTTAAATTGTGATGCTTCAAAAGTTAGGATAAAACCGTCATCTGTTTCCTCAAAATTTTGATTGTCTCCCCATATTCTATCTTTTGAATATAGATATGCATAACTGTCTTTTTCGAACTTTATTTTGTAAAGCCTTGGCGTTCTATCATTATAGCAACCGAAATTTCCAGAAAGCGTATGGAGAAAGTTATAATCTGAAGGCAAAAGAAAGTTTTCTTCTTTCTTAAGAATATCAACACGCTTAATTCTTGAAAGATTGAATAGCTTCATTCCTTCGTGTTTCTTTTTTAGGCATTCTGCCCAAAGTTCCCAACTGCCGTTATCAAAAATCAACTGATAAGGTCTTAGCGTATATAATGAACAGTCTTTTTTTCCTTCTCCCCTGTATTGAATGTTTATCGGGTTGTTATGGTGCATTGCTTCGTAGATTTTATCCCAGAACTCTTGATTAATGCTTGACTGTGGGGCACCTGTAAAAACTATTCTAGAAAAGTTTTCTTTATAATCATTAGAATAATCCAGTTTATCTTTTTCTTTTTCTAAAAAATCTTTTGCTTTCTCATAGACGGGAGAATCTTTTATTGTTTCCAAAAAATTTGAAATTATAGTCAGGCTTTCAATTTTATCGTGACTGTTTATTTCTCTTGCCTCAATCATCCTGCTATATGCTATGATTTTATCACTGCTTGGATCATAGTAATACTTTCCTCCAACACCTTTTTTTATGTTTAGTTTTTCAAGTTCCGGGATAATCCTTCTGTAGATCGTTTTAACGCTAGAGCCCTTTGAAAAACCGCTCTGCATAAGCACTTCTGAAATTTCTTCTATAGTCAGTTGCCTTCGATCCTCTATGAACACAGTTTTAAGGCATTCAAGCTGTCCGCTTTCCTTTTCTGACTGACGGATATGTTCTTTAATAGGAATTGCATTTTTCTGTATATAATCCGCAATGAACTTCTTTTTCTGAGTTTCAGAAGGTTTATGATTATTCTTCTTTAAATATTCATATTTGAATGCCTCCCATTCTTCAAGAGCTTCTTCTTCTACAATCTCATACTCTTCATCAGTTATATTCAGTCGTTTCATAAAAAATCCTATTAACCTGAAAATTTCTCATTTTTTGAGAATGTCTTTTTATATTATAAATGCGTAATTATGAAAATACAATATTTTTTTTATGGAGGAATTCTATGAGAAGAAGAAGAAATTCATTTGTAGGCAGTAATATTACTTATACAAAAAATGAGCCGTATGCTGTATGCTTCTATCTTTATAATGTATTCAAGACAAAATCAAATAAGATTTTAATACGTGAATATGATGAGTCTATCAATGCTTTTCTTGATTACACAGAGACATTGGATAGAACAGAACGCCTTTCAAAAATTCTTGAATATGAAGTTAAAGTGCTTGAAAAGCAAAATATTCTTATTCCTCTTGTTGAACCTGCTTCAAAAGAAATGATGTTTGATGACTGTGATATTCCTTATATCTATGAGCAGGATAAAAAAGTTGATAGGGAAATGCGCAGCTATGATAGAATAGATAAGGTTTTAATTGATTTACACAGAGTTATGTTATTTGCAGATAAGCCTGTTTTTTCTTCCATTATAAATGCAGTAATATTTAGAAATGGATCTGATTATTCTATGAATCAAAAATTGAACCTTACAAAAAAAATGCAGGAATCAATCTATGATATATCTAAAACAGAGTTCCTTGTTAAACAGGTAGGGTTAAGTGAGGATGAGGCAAGATATGTTCTTTGTATGAGTCGGCTTAACACTATGGAAGCTTTAAGAGATTTCTCGAATAGTGAATTTACTAACAGCTTGGCAGATATTTTGGGAATGACTCAGAAATCTCTAAACAACTTGCTCCGCAGTGACCAGAAATTAAAGTCATTCGGTTTTATAGATAATGAAGGTGATTATAATACTGCACTGAATGACTGCATCAGCGAACAGAGCATTGAGCCTTATTTTAGTGATCTTCTAAAACCTCTTGATTGTAGCACAGCTTATTCGCTGGAAAGTTTTTCAGTACAGAAAGAATCTGTTGAAATATGTACAGAACTGCTCAATGGCAGAAATCCAGTTTCCATTCTTTTTTATGGAAAACCAGGAAGCGGGAAGACTGAACTGGCAAAGTCTATCTGCAAGAATAATGGTAAAAAAATATACATATTTAAAAATGAAGCAGAAGCTGAAGATAAAGGTGATGTTTTTAGACGTCTGGTATGTCTTCTTTCCATGGATAGAAGTGATTCTGTAATTATAGTGGACGAGGCAGATTCCCTTTTACGGACTCTTGATTTTTCTTTTTTCGGTAAAACTCCGTCAAAGACAAAGGGGACTGTGAACAAGATGATTGAAAACTGTAAGAATAAAGTGATTTATATAATAAATCATCAGCAGCAGATTGATGATTCTACTCGCCGTCGCTTTACATTCAGCATTTATTTTGAATCAATGCCAAAAGCAATGTTGAAGAGTATTGCAACGCAAAGAATTGAGCCATTGGATATTACTGATGATACTAAAACTGAACTTGTTTCTATGCTCGATAAATACCATCTTACAGGGCAGAGCGTGGATAATATTGTTAAGACAATTGAGGCAATAGAATGCAAAGATGAAGAAATCCTTCTTAAAAAAGCAGAAATTGTTATGAAGGAAAACTCGTTTTTACTCAACGGCAAGAAAAAGAAAATGCGCGACAAAGTAAAAGCAGAATACGATCCGCGTGTTCTTAATGCATCTATGGATCCATTAAAAATCGTGAACATGGTACAGAATGCAGCAAGGTATGCAGAAAAGAATAAGAGTACAGAAAACGGAATACGAATGCTTTTCTATGGATTGAGCGGAACAGGTAAAACTGAACTTGCACGCTATATAGCAGAACAACTTGGAAAAGAAATTATTTTACGCCGACCAAGTGATATTTTGAGTTGTTGGGTTGGAGAAGATGAAAAAAATATACGTGAAGCATTTGAAGAAGCAGAACAAAACGATGCCATTCTTTTATTTGACGAAGCAGATACATTCTTCTATGACAGAAATCAGGCTCAGCGCACATGGGAACGGTCTCTTGTAAATGAATTCCTAACTCAAATGGAAGAATTCAGTGGCATTTTGATTTGCACGACAAACTTGCGTAACATAATGGATCCTGCGATGCAACGAAGATTCCATATTCTTGTTGAGTTCAAACCGATGAAGTTTGACGGGATAAAAATCATGCTAGATAAATACTTCCCTGATTATCATCTTTCTAACAAAGAAGTTGAAGAACTAGAAGACAGCGAGAGTGTAACTCCTGGTGACTTTGGAGCACTTTCAAGCCGTATCCGTTTTATGAACCCTGATGACGTTAACTCTGAATACATTTTGGGTGAACTTAAAAATCTTCAAACAGAAAAGAAAAAGCAGTGGAAGGAAGAAGGAAGTTCTAGCGAACACAAGATTGGATTTGGTGCTTAAGGGAGATTTTATGGCAAATTTTGAAGAAAGACATTTGAAGATTTCATTTGATGAATTGAATGCAAAATTGAATGACTGTATTCAGAAAATACAGAGAGTATCTTTCATGGAAAACAAAGATTCAGTGAATGACTTTGAAATCTGCCTTAATGAATACAGTCAGCTTAGAAAAGATTTTCAGGCTCAGTCTTTTTGCTACGATGAAGACTTATGTGGACATTTTGACAAAGAAGCAACTGAAAATGTTCACCTAAGAAAGCTTGCCTTTGAATTAACCAAAGAAAAACTTCAGTTATTGTACGAAAACCCAGAAATAAAAACTCGCAAACGAATTGCAGAACTCCTTTGTGATTTTTGTGAACAGGTTGAATTTACAATGCCATTTAAGATTTGGGCACTTTCGAGATTTTCATCAGCTAAACCATATTCTGTTCCAGAAGAAGAACTTGCAAAATGTTCATACAAGTTTAATCCTACGAAAAAAGAAATAAAATGGCGTTTTGTGGGGTTTGCAGAGAATATTTTTGAAGCCTGGTATTATGTTCAACAAGATACCTATGTTGGTATAAATCCAGAAATTGGTTATGAACGAGTACATCATCTTCTTAGTGAACCTTCTGATGAATATTATAACGACTTTGTAAAAATTGAATCAGAATACTACACAGAATATTTTGATATATATGCACCACGTCCAATTGGTCAAAGATATGGATACAGAAAAACAGAGTACGAGTGTTTTTTTTGCGGTAAAAAAATTGAAGGGCATGGATGTGATATTCATCCTGCAAAGTATTACTTTGAGCGTAACTTTGGCTACGAGCGCTGCTGCGACGGATGCCATAAAAAGTATTTAGACCCATTAAAACACCGCATGCGAATGTCGAAAGAAGAAAAACTTCAGCAGGAAAATAAAATTAACAAATTACGATTCAAGTATTTTCTGGAATTACCAGAGTTTGAGGACTAGCTTATGCTACAAGATTTTGAAAAACTTTATGAGCTTTTGTCTGAAATGGGCATTCATTTTTTATTGAAACCTGTAAATGGATTCTGGCTGACGAAAGAAGATATTGAATCTATAAATAAAAGTTTACAGGAATTTGAGATAGCATATCAAAGCTTATCTAAACTATTGCAATCATCACGTAATTTTCCCAAAAAAGAAGTATTATCAAATGAAAATCTTATGAAAAACCTTAAGCGACAATATGATTGCATTTCTTCGGAGTATGAAGATTTTGAAAAAACAGTTGCTTCAAACGAATATGCCAAAAAAGTGTATGAAGCATATTTGAAGTTTGAAGCAGTTTGTAAAGATTTGGGAATTATGTCAATTCAATATTAATCGCAATATAAAAATTGGCTTCTGCAAGTTGTATCACTTCAAGCAGGCACCACATTGAGTAGGAAAGTTTTTCTTCCCGCAGGAGTTTCCATGGCAAATGAATATCTTTACTCAATTTTTGTAAGAGTACTGATTTAAGAGAAAAACATGCAGGTTTCAGCAATATATTAGGAATCTGAAGCAATATCTTTTTATAGGACTATCACTTCTTTATTTTCCAATACCCACTATATCCACTGCCAACAAAAACAACATAATCTTTCATATTTGCAAGATGTCGTTCAATTGTTTTTTTACTTTTTCCGATTCGTCTTGCGATTTCTTCTCGGGAAATCTTATTATTCTCTCTTATACAATTCAATATCATTTCTTTTATATTACCTTGAGCGACATCTTGAGCGACATCTTGAGCGACATCTTGAGCGACACCTTGAGCGACACCGAAACCGTCAACTTTTAATTCTTTTGCAAGTTTCCGATAAGATTCACTTGCTATACAATCTACAGACAATCCACCTGTATTTACTTCTGGAACTGGTATATTTGCATTCCATTCATTGCAGAGCCTTTTGATTTTGCTATAGCCTCGCCCCCAGCTTTCTACATATCCACATCTGAAAAATATGTTTGCGAGATTTGGATTTCGAGGTACAGAACGATGCCATTTGTAAAGGGATTCTACTGGAATGGATGCTGGCATATCACCAAAATTCCAAATGTTAATTCTGTCGCGAAAAACTTGTATTTGAATGGGAGTCGGCTGCATATAATCTTTATGAATTATAGCATTCAAAAGCAATTCGCGGAAAGCATCTGGCGGAAAAAAATAAGTTTCTCGACGTGTGATACCTTCATAACTTATAAGAGCTTTCATGTATTTTACATAGACGATTTCCATGGTCTTTTCTACTTGTTCCAAAAGCGAACCGTGAACTTCGTCTTGATATAGAATGTCAGCTTCATTTTCAAAGTATGCAATTTTTATATAAGCACAGGTAAACCATTTTTCAGGATCCGAATGAAAGGCAAGCACGGCTGCACGAGTTAAATATTCAGTTTCATAGCAATGTAAATTATGAAGTAAATCCTCTCTACTTACTGCCAAATCTTCTTCTGTAAGACGATGACGCTGTAAAGCTTTTTTCTTGAAAATTTTAAATGCAGTTTCATCAAGCTCATCTGCTTTTATATTAGGAACAGGTACACTATCCCATGTTCGCCCCTGTACAGAAAGAATCATTTTGTCCAGCTCATAACCTGTAACTTCCTGTGTCGTAGAACCACTTCGCTTGTAGTATTTCCCGTGATAGCTTACAGGTAATGGGTATTTTTCAACTTTAATTTGAAAGAAAAATTTTTCTCCGTCAGCAAGAAGATTTACTTCGCAAATCAATCCCATAGTAGCAAGTATTTTATTCGGAATATCTTCGCTAAGTTTATGGGCATCATCAACACCAGAAATTTCACCATCGTCCTTTACTCCGATATAAAGAGTTCCGCCTTGCGTATTAGAAAATGCACTGGACCTAAGTCAATATAGTAGACACAAAAAATGCTAGTTCAAGCTGCAAGTTTTTCACATTCTGAATGAACAGCTTCCGGAGTTCTGTAATTCAGACTTGAATGAATACGCTTGCGGTTATACCAGGATTCAATGTATTCAAAAACAGCATCATAAGCAGCTTTTGAATCCTTATATTTTCTAAGGTTTACCTCTTCCTTTTTTAAAACAGAGTGAAAAGATTCTATACAAGAATTATCATAAGGATAGCCTTTTTTGCTGTAAGAATGACGGATTTTTAATTCCGCCAAAGCCGATTCAAAAAGATTACTTGTATACTGACATCCCAAATCCGACTGAATAATTATTCCCTCGGTATGTTTTACATTCAGAGCGGCATTTTTCAAAGCTTTTACGGCTAAATTAGTATCGATAGTTTTTCCAAATGCCCAGCCAATGATTTTTCTTGAATACAAATCTTCAACTGAAGCAAGATAAGTCCATCCTTCTTTTTCAGTATGTATGTAAGTAATATCAGTACACCATTTCTGATTGATTGAAGTTGTAGAAAAATCCTGATTCAGAATATTCTCCTTCTGTTCTATGTTTTTTTCAGCCTTCACAGGCTTGTATTTCCTTACTACGACAGACTTTATTCCTAAGACTGTCATTCTGCGCTGGATTCTCTTTAAACTTGCAGTTTCACCCTCGTTTTGAAGTGTTTTGAAAATCTTTGGAGCTCCATAGCGTCTCTTGCTATCGTAATAAACTTTAAGGATCTTTGAATCAAGTTCATTATTGCTGACCTGTGTTTTTGCAGGCTTATGATTCAACGCTTTGTAATAAGTACTGCGATTTAAATCTAAAACTTTGCATATTAGTTCAACAGAATACAAATCCTTATATTTATTTATGAATGCAACTTTATCTTTTACTTTGTTTTGGCGAATATGGCTGTTGCTTTTTTTAGGATTTCATTTTCCATTTCAAGTTCTGCTATTCTTCGCTGCATTGCTTTTACATCAGCCTGTGTTACCGTTTCCCCCTGTTCATTTTTTGCAAATGGTTCATAGCGGTGAATCCATTTGTAGATTGTCTGTTCTACCAAGCCATATTCGCGTGCAAGATCAATTACTGATTTGCCCTTTTCATAAAGTTCAACTATTTGTTTTTTGAACTCTTCAGGATAGTGTTTCTTACTTTCCATGCTACATTCCCTTTAATAAAGATAATATGTAGCAAATTTTGTGTCTACTATGTTATACTAACATCACACAAATCCACTTGAGATAATCATCACGCCAATTCTGCTTAAATTCTATATCTTGCTTTTCGTCTTTTTTTAATATCATTTTATGCCTTCAATTATTCTTATTTCTTCATCTGTAAGATTGTAAAGAGAATAGACCAGATTATTTATTTCTTTATCTGTCTTATTTATTTCATCTTGTATTTCTGAAACATATTATTATTATATCACAAAAATACAAAAAGCAGGACAGAAATATAATCATCGGTTAAATTTGCAGGAGATGTGCAGTTTTAATTTAATAATGATCATTTTTATTGAGCAGCACAAACAAATTGCAAGCAACTCATCAAGAAAAATATCGTAAAACCTCTAGGAATTTGCGTTGCAAAACCTGTCGTGATTGAGACACAAACATAGCTATGATTTTTTTACATCTTTTATCTCACAAAAAAGATTTTACATTATAAAATTCTCATTTTATGAGAATGTCTAATGATATAGTTAAAAAACTCAGGGAGATATACGACATGAAGGCAATTACAAACGAACAGATAATCGCTCTATTTCCATCAAAGGCTTTGCGCGATTACCTTATAAAAAGCAACTGGCAGTTTGATGACCGCGACCGAGAAATCCTCTATCGCTATCTTGTCTTGAATGAAGAACCAACTTATGAGCATGATTATGTTACAATTCCTTTCCCATTCCGCAGTGGCGATCTTGTTTATGTGATTGGAGAAGAAGACCGCATTGGCGTATTTTGCAGCTGTAAGGATGATAAAGACTTTTTTGAATTGGATGCACGAACAAAAGAGTTTTCTGACTGGACGGATACTGGCAGTACTAGAGTCGAGTTTTTAGAGCCTGACGGCAAATTCTGTCACGAACATCCTTACGCATATAATCTGGAATATGCAAGCTTTCAGGATGTACCTATCAAGACTGTACAAACAATAAAAGACAATTCGTATAAGTATGCTCTGGAAATTGCTTCAGAACTTATCCACGGTACAAACAGTTCTATTGAATGTTTGCAAATGTACTGTAAAGACTTCGCGGAGAAAAACACTAAGAACCACAAGCTGTTTTGGAGGCGAAAGTGAAAATCTTACTCGTACAAATCAAAGGTTTTGAAAATAATTCTCTTGAAAACGAAATTAAAGCTTTTTATGAAAGCAAAAACTACGAAGTGATAAGTAAAACTTTCGACTGGGTAGATGCAGAAATGCGTGTTGCTACGTATGGAATTTTTACTCACGATTCTGACCCCTGTGATAAAGAGCTGTTTCTGAAAATCTACGGAAGAAAATCTTCCATTTTTCTAAAACTATGATATAATTAACGACTATCTGGAGGGCATTTTGAAAAAAACTACCTTTTTTCTTTTAGTTCTTTTGAGCTTACTTTTTATCAGCTGTGGTGGAGATATTAAAATCAGTATTTTCACCAGAGACTTATCTGATGTTATGACTTCTAGAGAGCAAGTTCTTTATACAAACGTAAATATGATAGTAGAAGGACTTGATGATGAAAACGACATAGAGTTCTTGAGAAGAAACCTTAATGGTTTTTCAAACGAGCATACAGTTGATTACAATTATTCAACATCGTTATCTTTTGATATAAAAGCACCTATCTTAAAAGAGGACTCGGACATAGATACCTCAAATGATTTAATCATTATTACTGGAAAAACTCAAAAAGGGAAAACAGACTATTATCTCCAGTACAATCAGGCGTTATTTTCAAGAATAAATAATTACATTTATAGTACCCATTATCAGAATATTGACCTCAAAGAATTTAAACTTAAATTTGAAATCAATAATGATGAACGAAAGACTGTAACCCTGACAACTTACAGTTCTTATGTAAATGGAAAATCCTATCCGTTTGCTCACCAGGAATCTTTAAATGAACGTGATAGAATAAATATAGAATTAAGCGAAATCTTCGGAAAGTACATCTCTAGCATGGATGATGAACTTTATCCGATTTTTTCGATTGAATAAATATATAAAACTCGAGAAGAATATGGATTATAAAAAACTCTTAACACAATTACTTGAAAAAATAAATGATTGGGAATCCTTAAAAGTATTATTGGAGAAGTCTTACAATACTTCTGTTCAGAAAAGTGGAAAAAAGAGTACTATTGCTGGGAAATTGTTTGAGTATTTTACAAAGTATTATTTTATCTGCAATCCATTGTATCAGAATGAATACAAAAATGTATGGTTATTTGATGAAGTTCCATTGGATATAAAAACAAAACTAAATATCAATTATGTTGACCATGGAATAGACTTATTGTTACAAGATAATAATAACAGTTTTATCGCTGTCCAATGTAAATTTAAGAATGATGAAAGTTGCAAACTTGGATGGTCAAAGGATAAGTTAGCAAATCTATTTGGTTTTGCTTCATCTAGTAAAATTCAAAAATTGATTATTTTCTCAAATGCTTCTGAAATTGATGATACTTCAAAAGACAGAACAGATAATTTGTGTTTTCTTAGCATTAAGGATCTTTTGGAACTTGATTCTGATTTCTTTGATAATCTTCGCGAATATTTAAAAAACAGTAAAAAAGTTTCACATACTAAAAAAAGTCCACGTCCATATCAAAAAGAAATAATAAATACGGTTTCATCCTATTTTTCAGAGAATAATCGGGGTAAATTGATATTACCTTGTGGAACCGGTAAAACACTAATTTCATTATGGATTAGAGAATCTCTTAATGTAAATCTGACACTTTTTTTAGTTCCCTCCTTAAACCTTATTAGGCAAACAAAAAATGAATGGATAAAAGAATCAAATACCCCTTTTGATTATATAATTGTTTGTTCAGAAATGGATATCGACAAAGAAGAGGATTCATCAAATATTCATTTATATGATTTGGATTCCTTTGTCATTGATAATCCAATTGAGATAAAGAGTTTTATAAAAAAAGAAACTTTCAATAAAAAAGTCATTTTTTCTACATATCAATCTTTTAATAAAATTATTGCAGCTTATGATGAGAAGCTTCCGGCAATTGATTTAGCAATATGTGATGAAGCCCATAGAACAGCGAGTATAGACTGTGGTGTGTTTTCATTGGTTCATAAAGATACAGAGAAAATGCACATCGCAAAGCGTCTGTATATGACAGCGACCCCAAGAGTTTACAGTCAAACTATAAAGAAAAATATAGAAGAGACAGGAATTCTTTTATTTGATATGTCCGATGAAACTACCTATGGAAAAGAAATATATAGAATGTCTTTTGCAGAAGCCATACAACAAAATATTTTAGTTGATTATCAAATTGTTTGTTTAGGTGTTGCAGATGATAAACTTTATTCATTAATAAAGAAGAATTATTACATTGATCAAGATAATTCTATAACTGACTATGTTAATAATTATGCAGTAAAACATGCTTTTGAAAAATATTCTATAAAACACGCAATTACATTTCATTCAAAACTAAAACAAGCCCAATTATTCTCTGAACGAAACAAAGAAATATGTGCTAATATAAAATCATACTTTGTGAGTGGGAAATTACCCTCAAGTAAGAGAAGTATAATTTTAAATGCTTTTAAAAATTCAGAAAAAGCTGTAGTTGCAAATGCAAGATGTCTGACAGAAGGTGTAGATATCCCATCTGTTGATGCTGTATTTTTTTGTGACCCGAAAAAATCAAAAGTTGATATTGTTCAGGCAGTAGGAAGAACTCTGAGAAAAGATAAAAAAAATCCAGATAAAATTGGCAAAATAATTATCCCAATCTATTTAAAAAAAGAAGCGGATATTGAAGAGGAAATAGATACGAGTATCTTTAATGATGTTATTAAAATAATTCGTTCTATTGCAGATCATGATGAACGTTTACAAGATGAGATAAATAATATTGCATATAAGCAGACAAATAATAATCCCAGATCTTCAAAAATACAATTTTATTATAATTCTGAAAGCAAATTAAATGACTTACTTACTTTTGAGAATATAAGAAAGAATATAGAAACTGCTCTTTTTACAGAGATAATTTCAAAAAACTCTAATACATGGGAATTATTTTATAAAGAACTCCAAGAGTATTTATGGGCTCATAATAATAACTTCCCTATAAATTCAAGGCTTGCTACTTGGTGTTCTCAGCAACGAGCTAATTATAAAAAAGGAGTTTTATCTACAGAGAAGATTAAAAAACTTGAACTCTTAAATTTTACATGGGCTCTTCAAGCTGATAAATGGAATGACAACTTTAACTTATTGATTCAGTTTCTTAAAACTCACAATGGAAAATGGCCTAGCCAAAGGTCTACCAATGAATCAGAACAAGTTCTTGCCAATTGGATGTATCAAATTGGTGATGATTATAGAGATGGTAAATTAAAACAAGAACGTTATGATAAACTATCTTCTATTGGATATATTTTTGAAGATAGAAAATGGATGACAAGTTTTGAAAAAGCAAAAAGAAAAATTGAAGAATTAGGACATTTTCCAAATCAAGATGAAGATAAAAATGTTTATAAATGGTTATTACTCCAATATAACCAATACAACTCTAACAAAGAAAAACTAAAGCAAAATCGAATTAAATGCTTAGAAGAAATAAAAATAAATCATTTTCAAATAATAGATTCAAACAAAGAATCTTGGAATGATAAATTTCTGTATTTAAAGAATTATTGTGAAGAGAAAGGAACATTTCCAAATTATAAGGATAAAATTGGTAGTAAAAATAAAGTTGATTATGGTCCTTGGGCACACAGCCAGATAACATCTTATAAAGCTGGAAAACTATCAAATGAAAAGATAAATCAGTTAGAGTCAATCGGTTTTGAATGGATCGAAGACGGCAGAAAGAAATCATCGGAAAAAAATTGGGATGAAACCTTTGAGTCGTTAAAACAATGGCTGAGTACTCATAAGGGTAGTTTTCCAAATAATTCATCCTCAAAAGACCCTTTAGAAAAAGAATTAATTAAATTTATTAATAACAACAGAAATTGGAATAAAGAAGATTTTCCAAAAGATAGAAAACAAAAACTTGATTCGATAGGTTTTGCTAGATATAAAAATCCTCAAAAAGAAAAATTAGATAAACAATGGGATGAAAATTTTGACAAAGCTAAAGAACAACTCAAAACCTATGGTAAAATTCCATATACTGTTGATGGGAAAGTCTCTCCGATTTCTAAATGGATTTCAAATCAAAAAGAACAATTTAAGAAAAATAAATTAAGTGAAGAAAGAATTAAACAACTAAAAGAAATCGGTATTATACTTGAGAATTAAAATATAATCTTATAATTGTTTGTAGGGGTGAAAACTAATTTGGAAATCAGAACCTTTTCAAGAAAAAGATTTTGATTTAATAATTGAAAGCCAGGTTATGGTAATTTACTTCAATCTTATCGGCAAAATAAACTTTCATTTCTACACACAATTCCACCTTTATATTTTGCCGATAATATGCTATAATCTTTCCTATGAGTAAGATTAAATATATCTCTGTAGAAGAGGCTTCTCAAAAGTGGCAGATTAGCGAACGAAGTGCCCGTAATTACTGCGCTCAGGGCAGGGTAGAGGGAGCTCTTCTGGAAGGCAAAATCTGGAAGATTCCATCGACGGCAAAAAAGCCAGACCGTAAATCCCGTCATTCATCTATAGAAGAAACTCTTCTTACATTCCTCAAACGCGAAAAGGATGCCGGCCTTAAAGGTGGTATCTATCATAAAATCCAGATTGACCTTACTTATAACTCAAATCATATTGAAGGGTCAAAACTTACTCATGACCAGACCCGATACATCTTTGAAACAAAAACTCTTGGTGTTACGGATAAGGCCGTTAAGGTTGATGATATTGTTGAAACTATAAATCACTTCCGCTGTATTGATCTTATAATTGAAGGAGCTCATACAAAACTTACGGAAAGCTTTATAAAGCAGCTTCATTTTATTTTGAAATCTGGAACCACAGACAGCCAGAGAACGTGGTTTAAAGTTGGTGATTACAAGATGCTTGAAAATGAAGTTGGAGGAAGTGAAACTGCAAAACCTGCAGAAGTAGCTGATGCAATCAAGGCTCTGCTTAAAGAATATAATTCCAAATCAAAAATTACTTTTGATGATATTCTGGATTTTCATGTTCGCTTTGAATCTATTCACCCCTTTCAGGACGGAAACGGTCGTGTTGGCAGATTAATTATGTTCAAAGAATGCCTAAAGCATAATATTGTTCCCTTTATAATCACCGAAGAACTTAAAATGTTCTACTACCGTGGCATCAAGAACTGGAATACTGAACGAGGCTTTTTGCGTGATACCTGCCTCACTGCTCAGGATGCAATGAAAACTACTCTGGATTATTTTGGAATAAAGTACGAATAATATTATTAGATAAATCTCCTCTTATCCGTGTCTATTTCACAATTTGAAAGTTTTGAATAATCAAATGCGCATCTCCTACAAAACTCCTTTCTCCCCTATTTTAGTGTTGAAAATAGGAGATGCCAATAAAATGTAGGAGGGAGAAAAGATGACGGACAGCTTATAAAAAAATATATTTTTATAAATTTTTCAACAAATTAAGGAACCCTTTTTAATGCAGGATTATGACGGCATCAATACAACAACAGGATTTTACTACAACTCCCCCATAATTCCAACTTTTACAACCTTGTTTTACTTGTGCAAATGGATGATAATGGAATCACACCCGGGGAAAACTAATAGGAGTTATGTATGATTATTAATTTGCTTTTATCCCTTATACCAATATGCATTTCTACAGTGCTGGCTATCATTACTAATGGCGGCGATATATATGGAATATGGGATTACATTTCATTTATTGGAGTTTTGCTGATTTTTTCAGTGGCAATTTTCATTTCTGGTTATGGAAAAACTTTTTGCAGGATTTTTTCAATAAAGAAAAAGATTCAGAATTTTGATTTTCAGGAATTACAAAAAACAGAACAGGCTCTAGACTTTGGAAGCAAGATTTTATTTTATGCGACCATGCTGATTCCAATTTTAGTTCTGATTTATACGCTGACAAACTATCATAATACCCCTGAAACTTTAATGCACCTTGGTCCAAACTGTGCTGTCCTGTTATTAAGCATCCTGTACCTTTCACTTTTTGAAATGATTATCATAACATTAAGAGCAAAGATTCGCAAATCACAGATTTCGTACATGGCAGAAGAAACAGAAGTTATAAGCAAGGAAATCATTTCTTCTAAATTTAGTTTTAATAAAATGATTCTCGGACTGCTTTTATTACTGACTGTTTGTATCACATATGGATGGTTTTCTGGAGTCTTTAGCTGGGGAGAACAATCCCTATTTACATCAATTTTTGACATACCATTCATTTTAATCATGATACTTTATGTTCTTCCCTTAGTTGCTGTTTCTGAAAACATAAACTCTCTTTTTGAAAGTATAAGAATTGTATTTACAGTAAAGAAAGTTACAATCACTAAGAAAAATCTTTATTTAAATGCTGTCAAAACTACCATGCATTTGAATTGGTACGCTGCATTCTCAGGAGCAGTCTGTGGATGGATTGGTATGCTTTATAACCTTGAAAATGCTTCGGCATTACTGAAAAATCTTGCTGTAACTTTGATTCCATTCTTATATGCAACCTGTTTAAATCTTTTTTTGCTGCTTGTCGAAATCAGAATTACAAAGGCCGCTGAATAAAAATGCTTATAGATTTATTAATTGTTGCAGTTACAATTTCTCTTTTGACATTTCTAACTGCAACAAAACACAACATGATTTCTCGACTTAAACAAAACTCAATCACATCTGGATTACTGCTTGCTATAATTCAACTTATGCTTTTTATTTCCAGATTGGATTGTGCAAATGCAGAACTTTCAGAGTTTTACAACATAGTAATTTCCGTTCTGGTAAAATTCCGTCCGCTGTTAGCAGGCGCTTTATTTAAAATCATCTTCGGAATAGTAGAAGACATTCAAAACAAACAAAATTCAAAACAGGATGATAAAGCAAATGTAAAAGAGAAAACTTCAGCTTTAGACTTTTCGGTTCTGTCACGAAGAGAAATTGAAGTTGCACGATTAGCTTCAAAAGGTTATACAAATTCTCAAATAGCAGAATGCCTGTATATCAGTACCGAAACTGTAAAAAGCCACATGAATTCAATATTTGAAAAACTTGAAATTTCATCAAGGAAAGAATTGCTGAATAAGTAACTGACTATTTCTATCTTCTTATCATCGGTCTGAAAACCTGTTCAAGTGCAGTGTAATCATATATAATTTTTGATGCTTGACATTCATTCCTTTATGACAGATACTTAGGGGACGCCGCCTGAGCTGCGTAAAGCTCACAAGGCAAACTACAAGGCAGTAATATGAAAAAAACAAGTACAATAATAGCCACGTTGCTCTCACTAATCATCTTATTTTTTCCCGTTGTCTTTTTTTGGGTTGTAGCCGCTTTCTCAGACTTAAAATTGAATTTTATAGTTCCAATCATCGGAATCATTCTTGTCATTCTAACAGGCCTCATCACTTTCAGCATTTCAAACAAAATCTTTTACAAAAAGTCCATAATCTTATTGTCAGCCTTGGTGGTGCTTTTGATTGCACTCATTGAGAGTGAAAATATCTACAAACATAAATACATTCCATCTATAACTGTTGGGCAGCAGAGCACTTTTTACAGACACTACATGCCTTTTACAAATTCAACCAAGCTTGCACGGCTGGATTGTGAGGCAACATTGCATTTTTCAAAAGAGGATGAGCTTCCTGTTGTAGATGGGGCAACCGCCCTTTTCCCAGTTTACTGTTCATTCGTTGAAGCTATATATCCTTCTGATTGTAAAATTGAAGAATATATAGGATTCAACACAACAACAGGGGCTTATAAAAGACTTATTGAAGGAACAAATGATATTATTTTTGTAGCACAGCCATCAAAAGAACAAATTGAATCTGCCCAAAAAGCCGGAATTGAGTTTAATTTGTATCCGATTGGATACGAAGCCTTTGTTTTTCTTGTAAATAAAAAGAATCCCGTCAGCAATCTTTCATTAAAACAAATAAAAGACATCTATACAGGAAAAATCACAAACTGGAAAGAACTTGGTGGAAAAAATCAATTAATAAGGCCCTTCCAGAGGGACACAAATAGTGGCAGCCAGACAGCATTTCTTGCCGTAATGGGGAAAGACACAGAGCTGATTCCGCCAGAAACACATCAGGTCAGCGGAATGGACGGTTTAATCGATGTTGTTTCGGATTATCAGAATCATAGTAATGCCATAGGCTATTCTTTCAGATATTATGTTGAAACAATGAATAAAAGTGTCAATATAAAGATTCTCAATTTAAATGGAGTTGAACCTACTCGAGAAAATATAAGGACAAAAACTTATCCGATCACAGATAATTTTTACGCAATAACCGTACGTGAAAAAGAATCAGAAAATACGAAAAAGTTTATAGACTGGATTTTATCAGAACAGGGACAGGAAATAATCGAAAAGGTTGGATATGTATCTCTGACATCTAAATGAACAAGACCAGAATTTTCTTCTGGTCTTGTAGATACAATATAGCAGATTCAGCTTTTCAGTTTATCTGATTCAATCAGTTTATCTGATTCAATCAGTTTATCTGATTGATTGCACTGACAACAGCATCAATACCGGCACGCCCGATATTTGTGGACTTGCCTACTCCCCAGTACTGGCTTCCATCTTCACATGTAATTTGAATGTATGCCACGGCAGAAGTATTGTTACCAGTACCAATGCTATGCTCATGGAATGCTGTAATAGTAAAGCGAGGCACATCAATCTTTGAAAGGGCATTTGAGAACGCATCGATAGGTCCGTTACCTTTATCACCAATGGCACACTGCTTGCCCTTCCATACAACAACAGCACGGCACAATGCATTTTCCTGAGTTTCTGAGTCACCAGAACCTTCAAGATGAGTTTCCGCAAGGTCTTTGATTGAAAGATTTCCATTCTTTGAAAGCCACTGCTTTACAAAGATGTTGTAAATCTCTTCGCCCTTAAGCTCACGCTGAGCCTCGTCTGCCGCATGCTTTATTACATCGCCCAAAGCAGGATGCATTGCCTTTGGAAGAGTAAGACCATAATCCTGCTCTAGAATAAATGCAGCACCACCCTTACCTGACTGGCTGTTAATCCTGATTATGCCTTCGTACTGTCGGCCAATGTCATGAGGATCTATGAGCAAATAAGGAACGTCCCAGAGGGCATTTTTAGACATCTTGGCACGTGCAGCCATTCCCTTTCTAATTGCATCTTGATGGCTTCCACTGAATGCGGTAAATACGAGTTCTCCTACATAAGGAGTTCTAGGACCAATCTCCATGCCCGTGTACTTCTTGTACAACTCTGCAATTTCCATAAGGTTATGCAAGTCAAGCTCAGGGTCTATTCCCTGAGAGAACATGTTGAGGGCAACGTTTACAACATCAAGGTTTCCAGTACGTTCACCATTGCCAAACAGACAGCCTTCTACACGGTCAGCCCCAGCAAGCAATCCCATTTCGCAAGAAGCAACACCTTCACCGCGGTCATTGTGGCAGTGTGTACTGATGATTACACTATCCCTGTTTGTAATGTGCTTTGAAAAGTATTCTATCTGGTCTGCATATACATTAGGAGTTGCACACTCAACTGTCGTAGGCAGGTTCAGAATTATCTTGTTGTCAGGGGAGCATCCCCACTCCTTCTTTACTGCCTCGCAGATTTCAACGGCATAGTCAATTTCAGTCATTGAAAAGCTTTCTGGAGAATATTCAAGCCTTATTCTCTTTCTGTCTTCTTCCGAAAGACAGGACTTTATGCACTTTACGCCGTCAATGGCAAGCTGCTTTATTTCTTCCTTTGTTTTACCGAACGTATAGTTACGCTGAGCAGGAGAAGTTGAGTTATAAATGTGGAAGATTGCCTTTGGAGCACCTTTCAGGCAGTCAATAGTCTTCTTAACAAGTTTTTCACGTGCCTGGCACAATACCTGAATAGTCACGTCATCTGGAATACGGTTTTCCTCAATGAGCCTGCGGATAAATTCATATTCAGTATCGCTTGCTGCCGGAAAGCCTACTTCAACTTCCTTGAATCCAAGCTTTACAATAAGGTCAAAGAACGCGAGTTTTGTTTCAATTCCCATCGGATCTACCAAAGCCTGATTTCCGTCACGCAAATCTACGGAACACCACAAAGGGGCTTTAGTAATCTTTTTAGAAGGCCACTCTCTTGTTGTCAGAGGAATGTCTGCGATTGGGGCATACTTGCCGTTTGGATTCATACCTGCCATAAAAATCTCCTTTTAAATAAAAAAAGACCTGCTGCCGAAGCAACAGGTCTGTTAATTCCATAATAAAATTCTAGAACACCCAGCACCTATTTCCGGCTATCAGAAGAGAAAGATAGAGCTAGTAGCTGTAGTGTTACATAATTCATGTTTCCATTTATACATTAGAAAATTTAAAAAGTCAATAGCTTTCGCTGCCATGCAAAATAGATTAGAGCCTTTACCTTAAATTTCTGAACAGCTTTTCAAGGACGGCATTAAAGTCATCAGTTGTAGCTTTAAGGGTTTTTAGGAAACTGTTATCTTCCAGAGTTCCAAGAACGGCGTCTTTTTCTTCCTTGTTCTTAAAAGTTATGGAACGGAAAAAGTCTTTGAAGTCTTTTTCCCTAGAAGAAATGGAAGCTTCAAGCAGGTGCATTGAAACAAATGCAACATCATTTGTAATGTCTTCATAAATTTCATGCGTAAACTGGCTGACAGGCAGAGAATACAAAAGTTCAAGAATGTAAAGGGCATATCGAGCCTTGTCTTCAACATAATTCTTCTGACATGCATCATAAAAGGCATGAACTTCCTTCCAGCTGTTAATCTTCTTACTCTTTATCAGTTCAAAAAGCTCATTTATCCGTTCTTCAGGAATAACCTGCCCACCGGCATTAACCCATTTTGTAAAAAGAACATTCTTTTCAATAAGCATTATGTCTTCACTGCAAAGTTCTTCAGTCTGATGCACAAGCCCCCACTCCATAAGGGCTTCCACCGCAAAGTACTTCAATATCTTGCGGTACTCACGGTAAGCCTGAGCAGCCTTGTATATGACAGCCCCGTACTTTTTCTGGCAGCGGTCATCCGAAAGCAAAAACTGAGAATCTGCATTCTGATGCAGATAGTCTTTTGCAATCTGTCTTAATGCATCGCCATCATGCTCAGCACAAGCCTTCAACCTAAAGTCAGCCAACATCTGTGGGTTTGGATTGTACACAGTCATCTTCTGTATCATGTCATCAGGCAGTTTCAGGTAACGTTGAGTCAACTCTATTATGCGAGATTCTGCGGCAACAACTTCCTGAATTGTGTCTGGAGCAAGAGGATTCGTCTCTATGTGCTGAACTTTTACAATTCTTTTGTCACGAGACGAAAACTTAAACTTGTTGCGCACAATGGCAAACATGTTGTACATGAACCAGTAGGCAGGAATTATATGTATGCTTTCGTCATTCTTGCTGGTTGCAACGAGAGAGAATGGATAAGTTATGTTAAGCTCATACTGGTAGCTTCCTTTTGCAACTAGAACAAATGAAGCAAAGCGAGAATCATACTTAAAGTCGGAACAAAGTCCCGGCCAGAAACCTCGCCCAGCAATCATCTCTCCATCAGGAGAGCGGGAATTATGATTTGAACCTATTGTTGCGGCAGAAGCTATATTGCTCTGTCCCATGACAGTTGACGCAATAAGGAACGAAGAATTATGATGCTGCTCATGAAACGGATATATAAGATTATTCAAAAGCTCACAGCATGAAACTGTAGAATTGTCTCCAAGAATAGAGTTCAAAAGGCGCGCTCCATACTTTAAATGACAGTTGCGTCCTATGATAAAGCGAACGGCGACCGCCTGATAAAAGACATGGCTGCCGAAGCCCATAATGCCGTTTACCATCTCAACGCCCTCGCCTATCTGACTCGGTTCCTGCTCAGAGGAAAGCACTGAAATGTTCTTTAATTTAAATGCTCCCTTTATGTAGGCAAAACTGCCGATATAAGCATCTTTCAAAAGGGTACAGTTCTTTATGACGACATCATCCTCTACAATTCCTACAGTATTGTTCTTGCCGTCGTTTCCAAATTCCGTAAGCTCTACAAAACGCTTCATTAAAGAAGGATCTTCCCTGTAGCGTGACCACAGGTAAGCATCAGCAGGAATCATATCTTTAAATGCAAGTACGGAACGGTTGCCGTTTTCGTTACCGACTCCAATCCAAATGCGGTTTTCCTCAGGCTCTCCTTCCTTCAAAATGCCTTCACCAAACTTCGAGTGAGAAGTACAGCTCATTTCCTGAATGTTAAACAGCATGACTCTGTTTCCAATTTTATAGTTGGAAAGATAGCTCACGTTATGGACAACACAGTCGCTGCCTATTGTTACATTGTAAAGGACTGATCGGTATATTCCTGTCCTTAACTCAAGGTCGTGATATTTTAAGGTTGCCGGGCGGATAGCTCCAAGAACAATAAGCCCGTTAAACTCGCTTTGAACAATAAGTGAAGGATCAAATTCATCAGGTTTATCGCTTACATATACATTCTGCCAGTCTGGATCAGAAGAAATGTTTCTATTTTGAATTAGTGTATATATTTCAGCAGGAGTAAGTTTTCGCTTTCCTTCAATTACGGTGTTGTATTCGGCTCTATTATCTTCTTTTGAAAGGATCGTTACTTGTAACATGCTGGCATTATACAATGCTTTAGTACCCTTTTGCAAGTTTTCCAAATATGGTATAGTTTTTCCATGAAAAATAATATCCTTCGTGTTATCATTTTCTGCATTCCTTTATTTATTTGTAAAGTTCATGCCCAGACAGAGCCAGAAAAACTGCATGTAAACCAGCTTGCAAACGGAATGCAAATTTTTGTGAACGAAGTACCGTCTTCGGCGATGATTCACGTGGATTTTCTGTGCAGAGCCGGCTATGGGGCGCAAGACAGTGCGAACGCAGGCTTTTTGGAATTATATTCAAGGCTTTTTCTTTCTTCTGCAAAATCAGAAACGGTACTCGATTATGTACCTGTATCATACAAAAGTAATGCAGACAGAGTTATCTATTCATGCGATGTAACGGCAGAACTTTTTGAATCATATCTCAGGTCGTTTTCAAAATGTCTGACACAGCCGTCATTTTCCGAAGAAGACATAATGCAGAACTATGAAACCATGAAAAAAAGGATTTCCATATATCAGAATACGGATGCAGGTTTTATTAACAGTGCTATTGAAAGTAAAGTTTCTCCAGAAACACCATGGAAACAAAGTTTCGGCATTAACAACAAAACATTTTCGTCATATTCACTGGAACAAATAAAGTCCATGCTCCTTTCAGTACAAAAAAGCTACTACACGCCGGATAACTGTGCAATGTTCATTACGGGAAACCTTGCTGGTAAAAACATTATAGACGTAATGAAAAAATATTTTTCTGACTGGAATGGAAACTATACAGGCAGCCAGTACAAAAACCAATCAGCACAAAACAATAACGGATACATAAACGTTCAGAAAAAATATGTACTTACCTCACCAGACTTTTCTTCAGACATAACGCAGATTGCGGTACAGTTTACGACGCTTTCTAAAAATGAGGCACAGATAATCAATGAAATGTTTAACGCTGACAGTTCTCTATATAAAAGTTTAATCACTCAGGAAGCATCCCTTGCAGTACGCAGCAAGGAATATCTTTCATGTTCCAGTACCAGCGAAAGTTCAGGAGCGCGTCTCATTCTTCAGGGTGTCATGGAAGAACCGTACTCTCTAAAAAAGGTAAAAAATGCACCAAAAGTGAGCATTGCTGAGCAGGCAGACTTATTTGTAAAGCTCATAAAGGAAGCTTGCAGTTCAGAACAGACTCTTTATGCACAGGCTCAAAATTCTCTTTATAAAACTTTTCTGGCTCAAAGCGGAACAAACCAACAGCTACTTACGCTTATGGAAGATTTTTGGACTTTGAACCCATATATAAATCCTCAGGATATTTACGAAAATCTTATGAAGGACGGTCAGGAGCTCAAAACATTAAGCCGAGAGTCTATCATCTATCATATAACAAATGCACAGCCCTTTGTTTTTGTCATGACGAATGATGATACATATAAAGCTCAGGAAAAATATTTTACAAAAAACGGATATGAGCTAATAACAAAAAAAGATGATGCATGGTATAAAAATGATTCATATTCGATTTCTTATGACAGTCAGAATTCAGAAAAAGAAATAACAGGTCAAAAGCTTTTTTCCGAATCATCGTATACAAAATATTATGTAGACAATGTAAGGACAATTGCGTCTGCAAAACTGCAAAACGACATTCCTGTTACAACAAAGACAATCAAAGATTCTCAGACGGTACTTACTTCCATTTCAATTGCAGGAGGTGAAGTACAGAGTCCTGTAAAGCATAAAAAATTAAGGACTCTGCTTGTCAACAGTTGTGCGGAGCGAATCAATGCAGAGCTTACAAAGATGCGAACCGAAGGCATTTTTACAGGTAAAATAAAAATTCTTTCATGGACAACTGAAACTCATTCCTACATAACACTTGAATGTCAGAAAAACGAACTTCATGATGTCCTTGCAGCAGCAATAAACGCCTTTACCCATGCAGAACTTGAACCACTGCCAATAGATCTTCTTATCGGTGATTTAAAATATCAGTGGCGAAGGCAATCTTCTGACCTTTCATACCAGCTTAAAGCAAAAGCAATGGAACACATCTATAAAGGCACAATATTTGAACAAATTTACAATATAGGTCAGGACTCGGACATCCTTGCAAATACAACATTTCAGACAGTATTGCTTTCTTATTCGAAACTTTTGGATGCATCGCTTTATTCGATTGTTTTTACAGGAGACATAGACATTAAAACAGCCAAAAAAGAAGCAGAAGAAACATTCGGCATGTTAAAGCAGCAGAAAAACCGTACAAAGTTGCAACTGCCTGTTCCAAAAGCTGAAAACGAGGTTCTTTCCGTTCAGCTTCAGCACAATTACACGTCTCCATACAGTGCTTCATCTGCCCCCAAAAGCTCACCTCTGCTTGTTCCGACCAAAACTTTCTATGATCCAATGCAGTTTTACTTTTTGTCTCCTGCATCAGCATCACAAAAAGAAATATTTAATGCAGTTCTGTTTGAACTTGCAAAACTTATAAACGAAGACTTGGGAAAAGAATATTCGTGTACGGCAGAAGGGGCAACAACGATTATCAATGTAGGGAAAATAGAAGCTACAGGGCTTCTGCATAAATCAAGTTTTCTGAAATCCTACAGGAACGTACGCAAAAAACTTATTGAAGAACTTTCTGATCAGTATGTTTCGGAACTCAGAAAAGCCAGCATTCGTAATACATGGAGCTACAAGACTTTAATAAAGACACAGACAAATGAAGGAACTGCACAACTGATTCAAAACAGCATTTTGGACGGAATGGCCCATTTGTATCTGGAATCATTTCTTTTTGTTTCAAATGCAAGAAATACAGATTTCATTTCAATACTAAACAATTTTTTTCCAGAAACACCACCTTTGCAAGTGTTTTCTGTAGACTCGCAGGACTAGCACTTTATTATGCCCGAAGGACTCACTACGAAGTCCATCTTTACGTCATGTGATTCTACAGGTACAGAAGATACAAGCTGGCAGTCAAAGCAGAATCCTGCAGTAAATACAGAGCAGTCATGAGATTCAGCATCTTCCTTTAATTTCATAAGCCAGTTGTCATAATAACCTCTGCCCCACCCCAAGCGGTTCCCTGTTGCAGAAAAAGCACTTCCTGGAACAATGACAGTTATCTTTTTATTCTTAAATTTTCTACATGAGAATAAGGATTTTTCTAAAGGAACAGGCTCCAATATGCCCCATGAATTCTTAGTAAACTGTGAATAAAACGAAGTCTCGTCAGAAGCTTCATGTATGCAGAAAAAATCCATGTCATGACTACTTGATGCAGTATTATCCCTACATCTCGGGCAGGCAACAGCTTTATGCTCATGAAATGCTGCCGTAATAATTCTGAACGGATCCGCCTCATCTTTCATTGCCATATAAGTCAATATGACATTTGCAGACATAAAAAGCTCTGACTTTAAAACCAAAAGGCTTGCTTTATGAGAGGCAAATCGCATTTCTTGTTCTGTCATGCCAGACTTTAATATTTTTATTTTCTTGCGTAATTCTTTTTTTTGCATCATAAATTTATTGCTAAAACATTAAATCAAGTTTAGAATATTAATGTTTAGGAGTAAAGATGGCAATATATAAACCTAAAATTTTTATCTTTTACAGTACGGAAATTAAACTAAAGCATTTAGACAAATACGAAATTTTCTATGATGTCATAAAAACATCAGATATTGAAGAAGCTGTAGTAACAGTTTTTAAAGAACTGCCGTCTCTGTCCGCCATAATCATAGATGATACTCCTGACCTGCATCTGTTTGAGGTACTTGCAAAATTCAAGACTCTTGACCTGTTCAGGACAATTCCGTGCATTGTTCTTTCGGATAATCAGGACACGGCATACATTTCAAAAACATTTGATTATGGCATTTTTGACATTTTCAGCAAATCACAGGACTTTATCATTACAAAGCAGAAAATATCAAAAATCATAGAACTTTTTACAAACAAAAATCATCTCGAACAGATTTTTAACCAGCAGATGCTTACAATAAGCAGCATGGCGATTGAATTAAAGGAAAATCAGTGGAATATCATCGAAACTCTCGGTCAGGCATTAGAAAGCCGAGACATTGAATCGGGAAACCACTGCAACCGCATGAAAGAAATCGCAGAAACATTTTCAAAGTATCTTTCATTGAAATACCCAAAATACATGATTACCGATGTTACAATAAAAAATATTGCAAAAGTAACGCCTTTACATGACATAGGAAAGATTGCCATTCCAGACAGAATCCTTCTTAAGCCTGAATCTGCGGGGCGTTTGACAAGTGAAGAATTTGAAATAATGAAGTCTCATACAATTGCAGGTTGCCGTCTTATTGATTCAATTCCGAATTTCAAAGAATCAGAACTCTACAAATTCAGTTACAATATCTGCCGACATCATCATGAACGATGGGATGGCAATGGATATCCTGACAAAATAAAGGGTATGGACATTCCTATTGAAGCTCAGATTGTAGCACTGGCAGATGTTTTTGATGCTCTGTTGTGCAAGCGCGTTTATAAACCGTCGTTCACGCTGGAAACTACAAAGTCCATGATTTTAAATGGGGAATGCGGAGCCTTCAACCCGGATTTACTAGAATGTCTTAAAGCTTGTGCTGATGACATTTATATGAGAATATACGATGATAAAAACTTGCTGTAGATATGAGAGATTCTTTTTTTTCACTCCGCACTGATCAGAATAATCCAAACTGGAATCAGTGCATAAAAAGAAGCAACAGCCTGTACGAGAGGGGAAATTCCATCCGCTCTGAATTTGAAAGGGACTACACAAGGCTTTTGCACAGCTTGGCTTTCCGAAGGTTAAAGCATAAGACTCAAGTTTTCTATGCACCTCAAAATGATCACATCTGTACACGAATGGAACACGTAAGCCATGTTGCAAGCGTAAGCACGACAATAGCAAAATACCTTGGACTAAACACAGAGCTTACAGAAGCAATTGCCATAGGACATGACATAGGTCATGCTCCTTTCGGGCACACAGGTGAAGATATATTAAATTCACTTGTTTCATTCCAAACAGACGGACAAAATGCACCAAAAAAATTTTGGCATGAGAGGAACAGCCTTTTCTTTGCGGATTTCATAGAAACTCTTGCAGATCCAGAAGGTTTTGAAAGAAACCTAGATTTGACTTATGCCGTAAGGGACGGATTAATATGTCATTGCGGCGAAATTGATCAGCAGGGACTTAAGCCGAGGGAAAATGCTATAAACCTTTATGACATAAAAAGACCGGGAATTACGGCACCGTTCACATGGGAAGGATGCATTGTAAAGGTAAGTGATAAAATTGCATTTCTGGGGCGAGACATAGAAGATGCAAGGACATATCATATACTAGACATGGCAAGTTACCGGCAGTTGCGGGAAATCGTTGCAGGAACCTTAGGGTTCAGCAACGGCAATGCAGACTCAAAAAGAAGCGGAAGGGCTGTAAACACAACAGTTCTCATAAATGACATGATTGTAAACCTGTGTGAGCAAAGTTCCCCAGAAAAAGGAATATGTTTTAGCAATGCATATTTTAATTTTATAAAAGAACTAAAGAAATTCAGTTTTGCAAACATATATAACAACTGGAGACTGATTGAATTTCAAAATTATGCCCGAGAAATTTTGGGATGCATCTACCGCACGCTGATGAATACTCAAATTTATGCAAAAAACCGAAGGCTTGAACAATGCCTTAAATATAATCCAAAACTAAGCAAGACTTTTATAGACTGGGTAATAAAATATACAAATTATAACGAATCACGCAAAAAGATTTTAAAATATGAAACAACACCTGTATTTGACATTGAAAATGAAGAAAGCTGGGAAAAATGCGTTATAGAATACATAAGCGGCATGACAGACCAGTATGCAATATCGGTATTTGAGGAAATCATATCCTTTTAAGAATATTTTTCAGACAAAAAAGGCTGTCCGCCCTCGGACAGCCTTTTATTTTTATATTCTATATTCTATCTTTTAAGAACTTCTGCAAGCTTAGCAGACGTAAAGCCAAGATATTCTGCAACTTTATTTGCAGGACCAGACTCGCCAAAGCGGTCAATTGTAAACAAATCTTCCTTCTTTGCGTATCCTTCCCATCCCATGCGAACTCCAGCTTCTGCTACAACAATACGCTTTGCATTGCCAATAATCTTCTTCTGGAAATCTTCGCTCTGAGCTTCAAACAAAGTCTTGTCTGTTACAGATACGACACGAATCTTCTTGCCTTCAACAAGCTTTGCGGCATTCAAAGACATTTCAACTTCAGAACCTGTTGCAAGGATAGTAATGTCTGGGCTGTCAGAACCAGTCTGTACAACATAAGCACCTTTTCTAGCAGTATTGCGCCAGTCCTTGTCATCCTTTGCATAAACAGTAAGAGCCTGACGTGTAAATGCCATACATACAGGATGATCTTTACTTTCCAATGCCATTTCCCATGCAACCTGTGCTTCTTCTGCATCACCAGGACGAAGCACCTGAACATTAGGAATACAACGGAGAGAAGCAATGGTTTCGATTGGCTGATGAGTAGGACCGTCTTCACCTACATAGATTGAATCATGTGTAAGGATGTAGATGTTAGGCAGCTTACTCAATGCAGCGACACGCAGTGAACCGCGGAAATAATCGCTGAAAACGAGGAATGTTGCTCCGAATGCACGGAGACCACCATGCAAGTTGATTCCGCTTACAACCTGACTCATTGCGAATTCACGGATGCCGTATTCAATGGTTCTTCCCTTGCGATTTTCGGCACTATATACACCGTCATTATTCTTAATCTTAGTCTTATTTGGTCCTTCCAAATCAGCAGAACCACCGACAAGCCATTCAAATCGATCTGCCATGCAGTTAAGGCTCTTACCGCTAGCATCACGTGTAGCAAGCTTGTCACCGACATTATAAGAAGGAGCTGGAACATCAGCAGTAGGCTTTGCATTCCAGTATGCATCCCATTTCTTTGCAAGTTCAGGATTTTCCTTTGCCCATGCATCAAATTCTGCATTCCATTTTTCTTCTGCAGCAGCAAATTCTTTGCGCTTTTCTTCAAAATATTTATATGCCTCTGGAACGACATAGAACTTTTCATTTTCTGGCAAGCCCAAAGCTTTCTTTGCAGCAACACAGCCGTCTTCTCCCAAAGGAGCACCATGTACGCCCGCAGTACCCTCATTTGGAGCACCCTTACCAATAACAGACTTCAAAATGATAATTGAAGGCTTATTTTTTTCGCTCTTTGCAATATTAACAAGGTCTTCTATCTCTTTTACATTGTACATTGAGCCACGAAGAACCTGCCAACCATAAGACTCATAGCGTTTCTGAACATCATCAGTAAATGTAATGTCAGTGCAACCGTCAATAGAAATCTTGTTTTCATCATAGAACACGATAAGCTTACCAAGCTTAAGGTTGCCGGCAAGAGAACAAGCTTCTGACGAAACGCCCTCTTCAAGACAGCCCTCTCCTACAAGAGCATAAGTGTAGTGATCTACAATAGTATGATGAGCTGTATTAAAGCGAGCCGCAAGCATGCTTTCTGCAACCGCCATACCAACAGCAGCAGCAATTCCCTGTCCCAAAGGACCAGAAGTGCTTTCAACACCGTCTGTAATTTCTACTTCAGGATGTCCAGGACATTTTGAACCGACCTGACGGAATGTCTTAATGTCATCAAGAGAAACTTTGTATCCTGCAATGTGAAGAATTGAATACAGCAACATTGAACCGTGTCCAGCAGAAAGAACGAAACGGTCTCTATCCTTCCATTTTGAATCGGCAGGATTATGCTTCATAACCTGACCATATAAAACAGCTGCAACTTCAGCAGCTCCGAGAGGAAGTCCAGGATGACCAGAATTTGCCTTCTGAATGGCATCCATAGAAAGACTTCGGATAGACAACGCAGTAGCTTCTATACTCTTAGTGTCCATAATTCAATGCTCCTTATTAGCTTTTTCTGATATAAATCAATTTCATTATTTTACAGCCATAATTTAATTATTGCAATACATTTTTATGGCATCTAAAAGAGCTTTCTGATTAGGTTTTGTCTTTAAAACAGTAATAAAATCTTTTTTCTGCACAAGTGCAGCAAGCGTTGACAGAATTGCAAGATGAGACTGAGACGTATGTGTCAGAAGTACAAAAAAGGCAGATACATTCGTACTGTCAGGAGAATGCATGTCTATGCCTTCCCGTGAAAAACATACAGCAATCCGCTCATCTGCAGGATTATAAATAAGCTGGCTACGCGGATGAGGAATGGCAATACCATTTCCAACCGCAGTACTCAATACTTTTTCCCGTTCTATAAGTTCCCTGTTAAGGACTTCCGCATACAAACCATCAGGAAGCTTAATCTTTTTACTAAAATCATCATAGACTTCATTTACAGAAGAACCTTTTATATCAGTAAAAACACCTCCTTTTGAAATTAGCTCACACAGTTGTTTTGCTGAAAGCATCTCCTTATTACCTCACTACTTTAAATCTATTACAACGACATTCGTCGATTGCTCCCAAAAGAATATCCTGAATTCCTTCAAAATTGCACCGCATTCCTTCCAAAGATGCTAAAATAGCATCGTATTCATCACCAATTTCCGAATCTGACACAAATGACTGAAGAATACGTATCACGTGATTGTACAACTGCGTAAGAATGACAAGTTCCTGCTGAGGAAAATCAGGCAGACCGCTGTAACACATATCCACTTCAAACATGAGCTCGTTTACTTTTTTATACAGCTCCAAAGCCTGTTCCCGAACAGGTCCTGCAATCTGATCTGCAAACCAGTTGTATCTCAGACGGAATTTTTCATATCTGTCAGACAGGTTAATCATTGCAAGAGCTTTTTCTCCAAGATGAAACACATAATCATCTGGATAAACCTCATACAAAAGCTCTTTTACATCAGTTTTACGGTGAAAAAGCATATCCAGAACATAGTGATCAAGGACATCTGCAGGAACAGTATAATACGAACCTTCTCCGTCATAGCTGTATGGAACGGCTTCATCTTTTCGGCTTATTTTCTGAAAATTCCATCCACCAACGGCAGGAACATTTTTACCCTTGAACCATAAACGGGTTTCCACACCAAATTCCTGAATGCCTACTTTCTTTGAATAGCGGTTTATAAATTCTTCGACAGACCCACAAGTCGGCACGCACAGCTCATCACGATGAATAAAAAAGATGTATGTCAGCTGTTCCTCAATTGCGGCACAAGGTCCTTCAAGCTCAAACTCTTCCAGACAAAATTTTTCAAGGTTTTCATACCATCTAAGCTTTGCATCACCATCTTCGCCACAATCAAACAGGTTATGACCATCATGAACCACAACCATGTCAATATAGCCTAAATTCCAATCCCTGACATAACAAAGGATGCGGTCGCCTTTTTTCAAACCATGTTTTTCAATAAGCTCTGAAATATCTATTCCTGTAAGATAAACTCTATTAGGCAAATCAAAGTCGTTATGCAACAAATCAAACTCTTCATTTGCCGGATCAGAAGCAATATACTGAGGGGCATACTCTTCTCCATACAACATGAACATGTCAATTGCATCATCAGAGTCAAATTTTCCAATTTTACGAGGCAGCTTCTTGTCATCATAAAAGAATGACAAGGAATAGCAGGCTATTTCCGAATCAACAAACGGAATGCACCGATCACCTGCAACAATCATTTTCTGGTCATACTCAGCAGATGTAGGCTTTATGCTGAAAAGGGAGCCTGTAAATGCTCCAGCCTGAGTAATGTACTTATCATCTTCAAGTGAAAATACAAGGCAGTTATGATCCAGAAATTCCCTTACATCCTTTACAGAAGTACGTATTCCAACACTGTAAAAAACTTTAAGCATATCACGGACAGTAAATACTTTCTGATGAGTACGAAGATATTTTTCTACAAATGTCTGTGCATGTACATTCATACAGTACTATAATACAGCATTTTTTTATTTTGGCATATAATATTTTTAATAAATGTAAATAATATTTTATAAAATACCCCTCTATCTATTTGACATAACCGAAGTAATAATTTAGTATAAATAAGAATAATTCTAAAACAATAAGGAGAAAAATAAATGTCACGCATTTTGCTAAACATTATTCTCCCCGTTGCAGGAATTGTTCTTGGATGGACTATTCGCTGGATTTATGCCAGATTTCAACTTTCCGCTTCAGAACAAAGAGCTGAACGCGTTAAACAAGATGCCATAAAGGAAGCAGAAGCTCAGAAAAAAGAGATTTTGCTGCAAGCAAAAGAACAACTCATTCAGGACCGAAACCAGCAGGAACGGGAGAATCGTGAACGCAGAACAGAACTTCAGCGTTACGAAAACCGTATTTCTAAAAAAGAAGAACTCATTGATCAGAAGAATCAAGAGATTGAAAAGAAAGAAAAGGATTTGGCAAGCCGTGCCGCAGCAATGACAAAGCATGAAGAAGCCCTTGCAGAAAAGGAAGGGACTCTTCTTACAGAACTTGAACGCATTTCTGGACTCACAACGGCTGAAGCAAAGACCCTTATCATTCAGAATCTTGAAAACGAAGCTCGTCATGACGCTCAGGCATTGCTGAACAAAATTGATCAGGAAGCTCAGTTCGTTGCAGAAAAGAAAGCTCAGGAAATTCTCGTTTCGACAATTCAGCGTCTTGCTACTGAGACAACAAGCGACATAACAGTTACAACTGTTTCACTTCCAAGTGATGAAATGAAAGGAAGAATAATCGGTCGAGAAGGCCGTAACATCCGTACACTTGAAACATTGACAGGCGTTGACATCATTATTGACGATACACCAGAAGCTGTTGTAATAAGTTGCTTTGATCCGGTACGCAAGGAAATTGCAAAGGAGTCTCTGGAGCGTCTCATTACGGATGGACGAATTCACCCAGCAAGAATCGAAGAAATCGTACAGAAGGTAACTCGCGAAGTACAGCAGAAGATTTATGAAGAAGGAGAAAAAGCTCTTTTTGACCTTGGCATTCACAATATGAATCAGGACGGAGTAAGGGCTATTGGTCGTCTGTATTTCCGCACAAGCTACGGACAAAGCGTACTTACACACTCAAAGGAAGTGGCAGAGCTTGCAAGCATGTTAGCTGCAGAAGTCGGTGCAAACAGGGATTTGGCAAAGCGCTCTGCCCTCCTCCATGATATAGGCAAGGGAGCAGAAACAGACAGCGATCAAAACCACGCAGAAGTTGGTGCAGAAATGGCTCGCAAAATGGGAGAAGACCCTCGTGTTGTCAATGCAATTGCTGCACACCACAATGACTGCGAACCGCATACAATTGAAGCAATCATAGTACAGATTGCGGATGCTATTAGTGCTGCTCGCCCAGGAGCACGACGAGAGACAGTTGACAACTATATAAAGAGGCTTGAAAACCTTGAAGAAACTGCAAAAAAATTCCCTGGAGTTGAGCAGGCTTATGCTATTCAGGCTGGACGTGAACTTAGAATTCTTGTCAACAACGAAAAAATTCCTGATGATCAGGTAAAGGAACTTGCTCGTCAGATTGCAAAGCAAATTGAAAATGACCTGCAATATCCTGGAAGAATCAAGATTACAATGATACGCGAAACTCGTATTATAGAATACGCACGGTAATTTTCTTACAAAGACAAAGTTTACAGACTGACCCCTTTAAATATTTTTAAAGGGGCTTTTTTTTTATTACGTTTAGAGCAGACAGGGCACAAAAAAAAGCCTTCCTGCATGGAAGGCTTATATATATCATATTTACAAAGTTTTTAGTCGAAATATCCCTTAGCCTTAAGAAGTTCAGCATTAAGGATTCCACCAAGAGCAGCACCGCGCTTTGTATTGTGACTTAAAGCAACAAACTTTACATCAAATACGTTGCACTTTCTAAGTCTGCCAATGACACATGCCATACCCTTTTCTGTCTCACGGTCTCTGCGAGGCTGAGGACGATTTTCTTCATGACGTACAACAATAGGATGCACAGGAGCAGAAGGCAAATTTAATTCCTGAGGAACAGACTTAAATGAAGTCCATACACGCTCAATTTCTTCAAGCGAAGGCTTCTTGTCAGCCGGTAAATCAAATTCCAAGCTGACAGTTGCTGTATGGCCATCAATTACAGGAACTCTTGTACAAGTTGAACTTACTACAGGAAGAGCAGAATTTTCAATCTTGTCGCCAGAAACCTTTCCTAAAATCTTAAGACATTCCTTTTCAGTCTTTTCTTCTTCGCCACCAATATATGGAACAATATTATCAATCATGTCAAAGCTTGAAACTCCAGGATAACCTGCTCCACTTACAGCCTGCAATGTAGTTACAATCATTCTCTTTACAGGGTAGCCAGCCTGAATGAGAGCATACAAAGGCATCATGTATGTCTGCAATGAACAGTTAGGCTTTACTGCTATAAAGCCCTTGTCCCAACCATGGTGAGCACGCTGCTTTGCAATGATATCAATATGGCTGCTGTTTATTTCTGGAATGAGCATTGGAACATCATCTGTCCAACGATTTGCACTTGCATTCGATACAACAGGAATTCCTAGTGCGGCGTATCGCTCTTCAAGACTCTTTATTTCATCCTTGCTCATTTCAAGTGCGCTGAATACAAAACGGCACTTTCCAATCGCAGACTTTTCATCATTTGCATCCTGTACAGTAAGATCCGCAACATCAGAAGGAATGTCTGCACCAATCAGCCAACGACTTGAAACAGCATCCTTGTACAATTTACCTGCACTGCGAGGAGAAGCAGCAACATAAGTCACCTTAAACCACGGATGATTTTCCAGCAACTTTATATATCTCTGGCCAACCATTCCGGTTGCACCCAATACACCTACTGGTATTCTATTCATATATTACACTCCTTTAAAGCGGCCTGTATGATTTCCTTGGCTTCAGGCTTTGCGTCTACAAGCGGTAACCTGCAAGGTCCTGCAGGGACTCCCTTCATGTTCATGGCAGCCTTAATACTTGTAGGATTACCATCAATAAATGCAGCACGGAAAAATGGCTGCAACCTGTAATGAATTTTTCTTGCCTCTGCAAATTTTCCGTCAAGACAATCGTGAACAAGCTCTGTCATTAATGCAGGAATAAGGTTTGTTACAACAGAAAAAACTCCATCGCCACCAGCAGCCATCAACGGCAAAGTAAGCCCATCATCACCACTCATAACTGAAAAATCAGGATGCTTTGAGGCAATTTTTTCTATAACTTCCATCATCTGGTTGATGTTTCCACTAGCTTCCTTTACACCTGCAATATTCGGAAGCTCTGCAATACGAGAAAGAAGCGGAACTGAAATATTTTTGCCAGTACGTCCCTGAATGTTGTATACGATCACAGGGAGACCAACCTTTGATACAGCTTCGTAATGGCGATATATACCTTCGTCACTAGGCTTGTTGTAATAAGGAGTTACAACAAGGGCATAATCAGCCCCAAGTTTTTTTGCGCGTTCAACATATCTTACTGCATCACGTGTATTGTTGCTTCCTGCACCAATAACCACTTTTACCTGCTTATCATTTTTTTTGTTCCATTCCTTAACAAGAGGGATGGCAATATTGATGAGTTTTTCTTCCTCATCTTCATCAAGAGTAGGTGTTTCGCCTGTTGTTCCCAAAGGTAAAAGTCCGTCAATGCCCTGTTCCAGCTGGAACAGAACATTCTTCTTAAAGCCATCGTAATCCACAGAACCATCTGCGTTCATAGGTGTAATCATGGCCGTAAAAGAACCTTGCAGTCTAGACATGGTACATAACTCCTTTCTATAAATAGTACAATTATTGTAACATTATACATAAACATGCAAAATAATCAACAACAATTGAGAATTCATGCAAAAAAAACGACATCTGACAATATATGCCAAATGTCGCTGACCAAGAACTGAACATTTTTCATAATTTTTAAATAGTTTATATAAAATCTCTTATCTCCAAAAAAAACCATTCAGTAATTATAAAAAAAATATCATGGACAATTTTTTCAAACAATAATTTCTTCTACCAAAAACATGGTATATTTATACCATGTTACAGGTAATTTTTTTTACTCTTTCCTTTTTTACACTGGTATGGTAGTATAGAAACAAGATGAAGCAAAAAGTTATTTTACTAGCAATACTGATAGCGGCTTTTTATTCAATTATAACATCCACAGTATTCAAGAATGCATCTCTTCCTGCACAGACAAGTTTTTATTGGGACAAAGACGACTCTTACACTGTAGACACAATTCTTTCACAGGACTTTACGGATATCGGCAAGGAATTCACATTCAAAAAAGCAACAGGATCTATATGGATCCTAATGAAATTCAAAGCAATTCCAAATAATGATGCTGAATCATATGCATTGGATTTAGGACAAGATTCAGTTTCCACAGCAGACTTGTATGCCAGAAAAGGAGGTTTCTGGAATTATTTGGGAAGGACAGGAAAAAAACAAGACAGAAAAATTACACAAACCAGCATCATGAGGGATGTATTTGTCATAAACGGAAAAAACTTTGAAAATGAACAGTTTCATTTTCTGCTACTGAAAATAGTTCCAAATTACGGTGGCACAATAATATTCACTCTCTGCCCCACCAACAAATACTGGAAAAATGTCATAAAAGTAACAATAGCACATTCAACAGTATCTTGCATTTGTTTTTCACTTGCATTCATGATGCTCATATACGGAATATTGCTAAGCAATGCACTCATGATTCTGGCAAGTGCAAACAGCTTCATTTTCATGCTACTACAACTTCAGCTTACAGGCATAGGATCTTCATACATCTGGAATTTCATTACAAGAAACATTTCTTCAAATAATTACATATCGTATTTTCTCATGCGCCTGTTAATCATAAGCATTTCACTCATATTTCTAAGCCTGCTGAAATACAAAAAAAAATTCAAATATAAAACTTGGTGCAAAGCTACAATATATGCCGTAATTTCAATATCTATAATTGATTTTTTAATAAACTGTTTTGCGACTTCTCCAAAGTTCATATTCTTTTCATTCAATGTATGTATAATAATACAAAATTTTGTTTTTCAGATACTTACAGTCATTATGAATATGAAAAACAGGAAAGAAATGCCTTACAAAATTCTAAACTGGATTCCTGTATTTGCCGCCGGAACCTCCGCGCAATACTGAGGCTCTCCGTCTTTCAGTGCAAGAATGTAATATTTTCCGGAAAGAGCCGGATTATTATCTGTACTGTTATCCGCGTTGTAATAGCTGATGGAGGAAGTGTATCTCTTTTCAGAGTTTGCTGTGAAAGTAATCGTATCACTGTCAAGAGGTTCCAGTGTCTCCGGATAGGAGATGGTATATTCTTCAAGTTCTTCTCCGTCCGCGATCACTGTGGATGCCATCAGATCATATATGGTCGGAGAACCGCTGCCGGTATATTCAACAATTTCAACGGACTGAACAGACGGAAGCTTTCCGGATGCTGTCAGGCCTTCACCCGTAAAGCTGCCCACTGTTCCATCGGCATTAACCGGCGCATAGAACTGATACAGTCCCTCCGTCTTTCCCGCAAGGACATAGTATGTCCCTGCCAGATTCGGTTGTACCGTTGTTCCTTCCTCTTTGAACAGTATTGCCACATCATAATTCGGCACTGTACCGATAGTGACAGTAATGGTTTTATCTTCTGT